>JAKEEQ010000559.1 GCA_022616515.1 Chloroflexota bacterium
GCTTGCTCAAACGCCTTACTCTCTTCGTTCGTTAGTTGAAATTGTCTTTTTCCCATACCCTACATTATACTTCAGGCGTTTTCTTTTTCACTTATCCATTAACTCCAATCGACCAGATTGGTTAGCTAGCGACAATCATTTTCCTGACCAGCCGAGATAAACAAACGTGTCGAGGGCATGTTGCAGCAGATGGGTGAACGTCGTCTGGCAGCGTTCTTCATCTTCGATGGCGGCCACAATATCGTCCGCCAGACGCGCCTCGCGGTCGAAAATCTCGGCATACGAACCGACTGCTTCAGACTGCATTTCGCGCCAGCATACGACAAACCGTTCCTCAAAATCGGCCAGTGACAGTTCACCGTTTAGATATTGCGAGAGAAGTGCGATATATTTGCCATGAAACCACGCGGCTTCACTGTACAAGCACAATTCGCGTTCCAGCACAGACAACACATTGGACCCCGGATGAAATGCCGAAAGGGCTTCAATCCCGGAACCGATAGCGATGACGGTCCGGGCTTCAGCATCACATAGGCCGTAGGTGTCTATTAATATCTGCTGGCAGGCGTCCATACAGTTGCCATTTTTTCGCGCAATTAAATATACTTCATAGGGTGACCTGCCGGATTCGGCGAGGTCATGATAGTTGGAGCCAGCCATTTTTCTATCCTGTAATTCAAAATTTGTTGGTAGGATAAAGCATAGCATAGTTTGGGAAATCGGGTTTGAGGGCGATCAAAACCCTTCGCTCAGACCTTTGCAATTATCTACGAGTCGAAAGAGAGGCGTCTTGCATTTACGCGCGAGGCTGCACCCGGTTAAAATCGAGCGCTATGAAAGGCAAAATCCACTGATGCGTCCTTCCGAAATAATCAGGTATACATACGCAGCGGACAGCATCTATGCTGTCCCTACGATGACCCACCACTCCCGTAGGGACGCCATACATGGCGTCCGCCAGCCAATGTACCGGACTCATCAACCTTTCCTCGGTTATTTTTCCAAATTGCCACAGAGATTCAAGGAGTGCCTTCAGCGCACTTTGGTTTTCGTAGCCGGGGGATTTATCCTCCGGTGCTGGAACCCTCGGTGGGGGTGGTGGATTTGATCGGGAAGATAAGTCTCTGGTTGGGCATTATATTGTTGCTGCTCGCCAATCTATCCAGCGACGCAGCGGTGCAATCACAAACCGTCACATTCTGGCATCCTTACAGCGGAGAGCGCCAGCAGGTACTTGATGAGATGCTGGCGGAATACAACGCTCAGAACGAATCAGGCATTATGGTCGAGGCAGCCAGTCAGGACAATGACGCGCTGTTATATGACCGGGTAATTATCAACTTGCTGGCGGAAGATCGGAATCTTCTGCCCAACATCATCCTCGTGCCGCCCGATACCGCCGCACTGTTCTCGCTGAGTGGGCGTCTGGTGGACCTGAATAATTTCGCGCCAAACCCTGATATGCTTGATGAGGCTGGCTTGACAGGCGTTTCCCCGATTGATGGTGCGCGATATGGCATCCCGGAGCGGTTGTTTACCGAGGTAATGCTCGTCAATGAAGATGCGCTCGCCGAACTTGAGGCCAATGTTCCGACGACGATTGAGGATTTTATCGCTCTGAGCTGTACCTTCCGGGAGAATAGTGGCTGGAGTGGCGGTAAATTCGGCACGGTATGGGGAGCCTCGCTGCCACAGACGGCAGCCTTCGTGAATGCACTGGCGGTCGTGCAGGGGATTGAGGTGTTTGATGGTGAGCAGTTCAATTATGTCGGGCTGGACCAGACATTGAGCCTGCTGGCGGCTGGCAAAAATGATGGCTGCTTGACTACCACCGACAACCGCGCCGTGGCTCTCGAAGAATTCGCCAGTGGACGTGCCCTATTTTTTTTCGCCAGCACGAGTGAGTTGGATATTGTGCAGCGCGGCATTGAGAGTTTTTTCGTCGACTCCTTTGAATGGGGCGTGTATCCGCTGCCGGGACCAGTCACGCAGCCATATTTGTATGGCAACGTGCTCAGTATCATCGACGAAGACGAAGCTTTAGATGCTGCCGTGTGGGATTTCATTGAGTGGTTCATGCAGCCGGAACAAAATGCCCGCTGGGCAGCCGCCACACAGAGCCATCCTATCAGCCAACCGGCGGCGGATTTAATGGCGTTTGCCCCGCAGTGGCAGCAAGTATGGGATTTGATGAACGGTGAAGCCATGATTGACCCGATGCTGGCAGGCGGCGAGGTGATTGACTTCGAAGTGGGGGCGATGTGGCGGCGCGTGCTGCTGTCGAACACCAATCCCACCGATGAACTGGCTAATCTCGAACTGCGCGTTAATCAGATTCTGGCAGATTTTGGATATTAACTCGTTCGGGCAGCCATTCCACGCATAGGATGAAGCAATTCGGCAGTTGACGGCGCATGTTGCCATCAACACGGATGACTGCGTTCAGCGCTGGATCATCGCCCATCATGGAGACAAATGGTGTTTCCTTGACGATGAGCCATTCGCTGGATTCGTGCCATAGAATCTCGCCGCTGTAGTCAGCCGTGGGATCAATTGACTCGCTGCGCGGCAGTTGAAGTAGGTCATCGGTCGCAAAATCCATTATCCATGGGCCAGGATTGTCAAATCCGGCGGCCCGACTCTCGTCAGGCGAGTACCACACCATGTGGCGCACATAAAAAATCTTATCAGAGTGGTGCATGCCATCAATGGACACCTGCATAAATATCGTGTTTGGGATGTCATTCAAGCCAACGAGAATTGTGGCTGTATCAATCCAGCCCCACGTCCAAATCTTGTCAATCACGAGATTGGATGTGAGACCGTCCGAGACCAGTAGTTCCCCATCGGGTGTCATATAGGCAAAATGCTTCCCATCTGATGACCACATGCCCTCAATATGTCCTGGTTGCATAAAACCATCCCCGAAGTGGTATCCGAAGGGTAACTGAATCTCATCGGCGATAGGTGTAATGGTAGAAGATGACGCATCGAGCAGCCATAACCCCCCGTCCGCTATCAGCGCCCGACTGCCGCTCCATTCCACAATGTCGAGGGATGTGAAATCGCCTTCAAGCAGCACCGTTTGCCGGGTGTTGAGATTTTCAACCGCCCAGCCACCACTGCCAAAATTATAAACGAGGTGACCAGCGGGCGAGATGCTATAAGTGGTTGCCTGACGTTCAAACTGAGTAACACCATCTTGATTGAATTGCCAGAATACAGGTGAATCCGCATTCGTGCGAATGACTATTACGCCATCTGGCTGCCATTGATGAGTCGTCACCAGCGACCGGGGAAAACTCTCGCTGTTATAAGCAGCAATGGTGGTGTCGGTGCTGGTATCAATCAGCGCTATGCGAAAAATCTGCCGCCCAAAGCCATCTTCGGTGCTATCAGCCAGCCCAATTGCCAGCAGCCAGTCACGAGACGGATGCCAATCAAGGACAATTGATTCCTCGAAGGCGTCCAGTTCAGTGACCAATTGACCGTTATCAATGTTCACTGCGTATGGAACGAATGTTGCTTCAAGCTGTTGCACACTCCCGATGATTCTCTGCCATGCCAGCCATTGTCCTGATGGTGACCAGCCCGGTCCCGCCACCGAATGGACTTCCCCCGGCATCACGCCCTGCGCCAGCAGGTGACGATCTGTGCCATCGGCACGTTCGATAACGAATGCGGATTCGTTCGGGTCGTAATAATAGAGATATGGCGCGTCGTTTTGCGCTATCACAGGTGAGATGGTCACCAGTAAAAGCAGGGTCAAGACTATGATTTTCAGCATTGGATTCATTTTGCGAATATCATCTTTTCTATCCCCCCACCTAACCCTTCCATCCCCTCTGTCGCTAGCGCGACATCTCCCCATGAATGGGGAGACGAGGAGAGGGAATATGTGGATTATTATTTCACATTTTGCGTATCAATTACTACACACCTATTTCCTTGCGCTCAAAGCCCCAGAAGGCGATGGAGGTAGACACCACAATCACCACGATCAAAACCAGCCAATTTGTCACATCAACACCATTTCGGATGATGTCGCTCGCATCGTAGTATTTAAACAGGAAGACATTGCTAATCGTATCGATCAGGTCTACGGTCTGGGCAAAGGCCATTAACAAATAGCCGCCAAAGAAGTAGCCAAACGCCACCGGGCCAGCCCAATTTGAGCTTGAGCGGGCGATACATGCCAGTGCAAAGGTGATGCTGGCCTGCGCCATCAATGGAAGGAAACCGCCAATAGTGCCGAGTGCGAGTTCACCGAGTCCCACATCGAATTCATCCACCACCTGCGTCCCGATGGCAAACACCACAAATGACACCGCCAGAATGATGAGAATAACAGCGGCCACATTCAAAAAACGCGCCGCCAGAAATTCACGCCGGGTCACGGGCAGGCTCAGCGACAGGTCCATCATGTTATTGCGTTCTGCGCCGATAATCGTGTTGAGCGCGTGTGCCGTAAGCATCCCGCCGACAATGAGCAGCACCCAGATGACGTAACGCGCGTGATAGAAAATCGCCGGGTCGGTGAAATCGAATTCGCTGATGTCACCCTGATAGAACATGCGGATGAATTGCGGCGGCATACTGTCCAGCAGTTGTTCCAATTCGGCACGCTGCTCAACGAGGGTCGGGAATAACAGCAGCGTCATTGCCCCATATGCACCCAGCCCGATAGCTAACGATAACAGCGTGCGGCGATAGTCACGAAACGCCTTATTAAATAGTGGTCGCATCTAAGCCTCTCGCCCGTAGTAGGTCAGGAAAATCTCCTCAAGGGTGGGATGGTCAAACTGCAAGTCTTTAACAGGATACTGCGCAATGTGTTTGATTAATGTATCCATATCGGCATCACCGCTGACGCGCATCCGAAGTTCGCCATTCTCGGTGGAAATGTCGGTAACACCGTTGATTCTGTCAAAACCCTCAATCGGGGCAGCCTCGTCCTTAAACGTCAGATTCATCCAGCGGAAGGCCAGCCGGGTTAGATTGGCAACATTTTCGACGGTCTGTAACTCACCTTCACGGATGATCGCCACGCGGTCACAGATTGCTTCCACTTCGGAAAGGTCGTGGGAGGATAAAAGCACCGTGCGGCCCTCTTCACGTACCTCGATCATCAATTCCTCAAAAACCTGCTGCATCAGCGGGTCAAGGCCGATGCTTGGTTCGTCGAGGATGAGCAGTTCGGGTTTATGGGCCAGCGCGGCAATCACGCCAATCTTACGCTTCATCCCGGTGGACATGCCCTGTAGTGACCGCTTCATCTCGAAGTCCAGCAACTGCGCCAGACGTTGTGCCTCTTCCAGCATAGGCTTGTGGCGGACCTTTTCCAACCAGCGGATATACTGCTCACCGTTCCAGTTTTCCCACAACACCAGCTCCGAACTGAGGAAGCCAACCCGCGCTTTGATAGCTTCCGGTTCGGCGCGGGTGTCTATACCGAAGACTTCAATCGAGCCGCCATCGGGACGAATAAAGTCCATCATCGTACGCAGGGTTGTGGTCTTGCCTGCGCCGTTGGGTCCCAGAAAGCCGAAAATTTCGCCTTGATTGACTTCAAATGATAAATCTTTGACTGCCGTGAAGTCGCCGTAGCGGCAGGTGAGATTGTTGATGCTGACAACCGTGTGGGTCATCTTAGCTCCCTTTTCCCCGTGAGTGCCGGTAAATATCGCACGTTCTACATGAAACAGATGTTGGATTTCGACCCTTCCTGACCCCTCCCTAACCCTCCCCATGCATGGGGGAGATGTCGCGCTAGCGACAGAGGGGGTCCAAGTTTTCATTTTACATAAGACCTATCCTAGAACTGTGGATAATCAGGTGTCAATACAAATCGGTCTATACCGCGATTTCCTTCTTTTCGAATCGCCAGAATGCCACACCGAGTAAGGCCACGCTGACCACTGCCATCACCAGCACATCGGTCATCTCAAGGCCATTATTGATGATTTCCGCCATGTTGTAGTACTTGAAAATGAACAGCGGACTGATGGTGTCAATCCAATCGATGGATGGGGCAAAAGCCATGAGCAGATAGGCTCCGAAGAAGTAGGTGAATGCCAGTGGCCCCGCCCAACGAGTGTGCGACGGACTGATTGATGTGAGGGCAAAGGTCAGGCTGGCCTGCACCATGAGCAGGAAAAATCCGGTGTAGATACCCAGCGCCAGTTTATCCGGCGCGATGTGAAACGACTCCATGAACGGTTGAACGAGCACGACTGGCAGGAAAATCGCCGTCAGGCCGACCAACGAGAAAACGGCGGAATTGACAACCCGTCCCAGCAAAACCTCACGGCGTGACACCGGCAGCGACAGTAACAGGTCCATTTTGTTCTCGCGTTCAGCGTTGATTGTGCCGCCGAGCACCTGCTGCGTAATCATGCCGCCCATGATGAGAATAATCCAGATGACGGCCTCAGTTTGCAGGAAGATGGCCGGGTCATCAATCTTGAAGTCGGCAATATCGCCTGAGTAAAAGGTCGCGATGATTTCTTCGGGATAGGTTTCAAGTATCTCGTTGAACTGGTCTCCCTGTTCGGCGATAGTGGGGAAGAACGACATGATCATTGCGACGTAGACCCCGACACCGATGGCGGTCCAGATGAGGGTTTTGCGTGAGTCTCTCACGAATTTGCGCATAAGTGGTTGCATGGATATATCCTCCATCATCAATCGTAGGAGTGACTGACCAGTTATGCAACGATGAAATGCATGCCGGGCAGGTGATTTTCGTCGTTATCGAATCTAGTAAAAGTCTATCAAAAAGTTATATAAGTTTCATTTTTAGGCGAGACTAATTATATTTTAGGTATATCTAAATTATCAAGACATTGCAAGCCTTTTATCTGGAGAGGACTGTTGGACGAGGCAGATCATCCATAATTATGGAATCGGCATTTTTCAACAATGTCGGGTCTTTTCCGGCAGGACGTTCCGTTGGGCGTCCCATGCGTGTAAGGTTAAGCCTAAGATGGCTTCAGAAGCCGGAAAACGGCGACGGTACAGTTCCCTCTCCATTCATGGGGAGGGTTAGGGTGGGGTTTTTGGCTCCATAAAGATGTCTTTATGACGTGCGTCCGTCTAGCCCCCCTCTGTCGCTGGCGCGACATCTCCCCCCATAAATGGGGAGAGAGGCTTAACGAAGCCAGTTCGAGAGGAACCTCCCTTATCTTTACACCTATGGGACGTGCAACGGCACGTCCTAACTTGCTTGAGGCCCTAAAACGCCATGTGACCGCCGTCAATGGGCAGAGCGATGCCCGTGATGTAGGAGGCGGCGTCGGAGGCTAGCCACAGGATCATATCAGCGGCTTCGCGGGGAGTTCCGGCGCGGCGCATGGGATACAGCTTCAGGATTTCGGCGTATTCATCGGTTTGCATCAGATCGTGTTCCATCGGTGTGTCGATGATGCCGGGGCACACGGCGTTCACGCGAATACCATTTTGCGCATAGGCAATCGCCGCCGATTTGGTCAGGCCGATGACGGCGTGTTTGCTGGCACAGTAGGCCGGGGCAC
Organism: Chloroflexota bacterium; assembly: GCA_022616515.1. Classification (GTDB taxonomy): domain Bacteria; phylum Chloroflexota; class Anaerolineae; order Aggregatilineales; family J027; genus JAKEEQ01. Next base: position 7,533 of record JAKEEQ010000559.1, read on the forward strand.
GTTCCGCACCGCGCAGTCCCAGCACCGAACTGTTGTTGATAATCACGCCACGACCCTGCTCTATCATGGATGGAAGTTCGTATTTCATGCACAGCCAGACGCCTTTCACGTTGATATTCATTGTGGCGTCCCAACTGGTCTCGGTCATCTCCAAAACCGCCCCCTCATCCAGAAAAACCCCGGCGTTATTGAAGGCGATGTCGAGTTTGCCGTAAGTGGCAAGGGTTTCCGTTATCAGGGCTTCGACATCACCAGCATGGGCCACATCGGCGCGAATAAAGGTGGCATTGTCGCCGATGATACGCACCGTCTCCCGACCGCCGTCCTCATTCACATCGGCGACCACGACTCTTGCGCCCTGCTCGGCAAAAGCAATGGCCGTTTCTCGTCCAATACCAGAGCCTGCTCCCGTAATCAGCACCACTTTGCCATCAAACATTTTTACGGCTCCTTCCAGCAAACAAAAAACCCCACCTGTGTGGCGGGGTTGTGCTGAGGGACCTGGACTCGAACCAGGACTGACGGATCCAGAGTCCGCTGTTCTGCCGATTAAACTATCCCTCAATGTGCGGATAACATCGTATCAAATTTTGCGGCGGGGTGCAAGAGTAATTCAGGGTTGAATCGCATGCCGCGTACACGCAAAATAGGGCCAACACCCTGTTCGAATTGGAGGACTATATGTGGCGTGAAGCCCTGACAGATCAAAAGAACGATTTATATGAAGCGGCGTGGCTGCTTTTCACACCCGGTGTCAGCGTTGAAACCGCAACGGAGCGGCTGAAAGATAAGAAGGATGCCGTCGTTGAGTTGTTGAAGAATGTACTGGATGAAGATGAACTGTACGACGAAGAATCGTACGGTGACGGGAATGCTCCGGTTAAGGCCATTTACCTGCTGGGCGAGTGGAATGTTGCTGCCGCGCTGCCAACCCTGCTAGAGGTTCTTGAAGTCAGCGAGACCAACGATAAAGTGCGCGAAGCCGTGATCGTGTCGCTGCGCAACATGGGCGCAGACATCATCGACCACGTTATCGCATGGGGCAACGATAATCCTGAATTTAGCCTTGAAGCTGCCGACGTTCTCTCGTCGATTGGGCAGGGCAATGAAGCCGCTTTCGCGTACATCTCGGCATGGGTGGAAAAAGAGGACGACGACCTCGAATATTACATTGACCGCCTGATCGAACTGGACCCTGATACAGCCGAACGTTTCCTCGATAACTTTAGCACCGAGGACAAGGAGAATCGCAAGTTGTTCCGCAGCAAGGCGCGTGAGGCGAAGAAAAAGGCAAGGGAACGTGCCGAGCAGCGGCTGAAAGCAGCACGGCAGGCGGAGGCTTCACCGGAGTCGTCAGAACCAGAGGAAGCCAAAGACACTGAACCTGCGGAAACCGACGAGAAAGAGTAAACTGAAAGACGGGCGCAAAGCCTGTCTTTTTTTATTTATACCTGTAGTGCGAGGTCCAAAATTGAAAAACTTCATAGTATTGCCGGTCATTTTGATGGCGTTTAGTGTGCTGCCTGTACGGGCACAGGGCGACATCTGTGGTGAGGTGATTTATGTCTATAACGAGGAACTCTACCGGGGCGATGAGGCGATTGCGGCGCTGCCCGGCTTCAATTTCACCCACGAAGCCGATCCACAAAATGAGTGGGTAGTGTTTACCAACATCGACGAGGATTTATATCGGGTGCGGCTGGACGGTACAGACTTCGAGCAACTGACCAACACCGGTGACTTGCGGGAATGGTACATCGACTGGTCGCCGGACGGGGAATATGTTGCGTGGATTGCTGATGTCAATGACGCCTCGGAGAATCAAATCTTCGTGATGGATCGCGCCGGAGAAGCCATCACACAGGTATCAGACGCTCTATGTGAAATTAAAAAGCAACGTCAGCATCCCATTGAAAAGACTGAACATCAATGCTAAAGCGTGTGTACAAGATGCGTTTGAGTAAATGAGCA
>JAKEEQ010000560.1 GCA_022616515.1 Chloroflexota bacterium
GAAGGTGGGGGTCGCCAGTTTCATTGGCGCACGAATAGAATTACTCCAGATAGAGGGTGCTTTGGGTTTGTAGTGACTGTTGCGGCTGCGTACCCGGAAATACCAGCCAATCGGCTGGTCTTCTTTTTCCACTTCATAGGCCAGTGAACCGCCCTGATACACAATACTGGTGTGGGCACTGTCGAAATCCTGACTGGGCGATGCTTCCAACTCGTAGGTGTCGGCCTGTGGCACATCCGACCATTGAATGCGCAGATTGCCGGATATACTCCAGTTAATTTTCTCGATTTGGGGAGGAACCAGCGGAACAGGTGTCACAATGATCGGCGTACTGGCCTCACCGCGCACATTGCCCTTAATCGGCACAACGCGATAGTACACATCTCTATCAAAAGGCGGATTGACAATATAGACCCGCTGCCGGTGGTCGGTGAGTTCCGCTACCGTTTGTTTCGTTTCAAACTGAGGTGCTGGCGATTCCTCAATGATGAAGCCGGAGGCGTTATCGCCGCCCAGCCATGACAGGTTGACATGGGTCGGGCTTTCCCAGCGATAGTTAAGCGCAATATTGCTCGGCGGCACAACAACTTGCCGAGGATGGATGTCAAAGAGATAGACAACTTCCGTCTCTCCAACCGACTCGACCACCCGTTGGAGGGTGGCACGCCCCACGAAGGGCAATTCGTTGGCAGCCCTGCGTAGCGAATTTGAAAAAATGAGCAGACGGTCAACGGTGTTCACCGCGAACGAGTGGCTGTGGGGTCGTGCTTCTTTGGGATACACGCCCTTAGCTGGAGACCATGCCTCTCCCGGATACATACCGACTTCAATGGGATGAATGTCGCGCTGGAGGTTATAAGCTCTAACGCCAATAGTGCCCACCCATTTGAGGTCAATTTCACCCTCATCCACGGTCCGGTTAATTCGGCCTACGATAAGGGTGTGGGGTTCCTCGCTGTCGCCGATTTGTCGCGCATCACCTTGCAGGAATTCATAAAGATGTTCGGCGTCAAAATGCTGCCACTGCCATTCAAGGATTGCTGATGCCAACGCTTCCGCCAGAACGCCCTCCGCAATCACAAAAACCAGATAATCTTCATCATACTCAATGGCGATGTGAGCTTGTTGGTTATCTGTCGGTTGGAGAGCGGTTCTTATGATGCCATGAGGTGTTTCACGTTGCTCGGCAGGTGAACCGTTGGTCGATATGGCCGTCATCAAAATTCCTTGCATGCGCGAGTTTGTCTGCTAATCAGCTATTATAGCGTGTTGAACGGTCAGCGGCTAATTATTCCCACGTTCGACGCCGGTTGATTTCCATCTTTTCAATATAGGCCGCTTCGAGATCAATGCCGGTGTAGTTGGCGAGTTTTAGCAAATATGCCATGATGTCGGCCAGTTCATCCCGGATGTGATCAATGGCTCGGTTTGGATTGCCCTGCTGAAGCCCTTTCCAGTGATTGAGAATCGCCTTAGAAAGTTCGCCAACCTCTTCTTGCAGGGCGACCGTGTTCAGGAGCAAGTCCTCGCTAAAGCCCTTTTGTTGATCAAGAAACCGGTGAAATTGCTGAAAATCGGGCAATTGACGGCGCGATTCCTCAAGTGGCATCACTGACGGATCAAATGATTCCACATCACCTGGCGGCTCTTCAAGCAGCTTGTCCTGAATTTGCTCAATAATCACCTGACGCTGGTCAAGATTGGATACAATGTCAATGTTATTCGTATCAACTACCAGCAAAGGCGTCTGACGATAATCCTCAAAAAAATCCTCGTAGGCCGCCCTTAGCTGCTCAATATAACGCTCGTCCATGTTACGCTCATAGGGGCGATCCCGCAAGGCGATTCGGTCCATCAAGGTAGATGTGTCAGCACGCAGGTAAACCACAAGATCAGGTTTTGATACCTTGTCTGCCAGCGCCTTATAGACGCCCAGGTAGGTGTCGAATTCATCGCCGCGCATGTTGAGCCTGGCAAATAGATGGTCTTTAGCGAAAATGTAATCGGTCACGACGGGGCGGGGGATATTGCGCATTTCCTGCTGCTGGCGATAGCGACTCAGCAGGAAGAATATTTGCGTTTGAAACGCATACTTATCACGGTCTGCGTAGAAATCCGACAAAAACGGATTCTCGTCAAATCGTTCCAGAATCAATGTTCCGCCGGTGGTTTCTTTCAAGTAGCGGGACAGGGTGGTTTTCCCAACCCCGATCACACCTTCTACCGCAACATAATGACTCATTAAACAGCCCTTCGTGTCGTCACATTCAGGACCATTTTACCAGCGACCGGCAATCCTTAAAAGCGCACAGAAATCGTTGCTCTGACAGCATTGTTGCGTCATGTTAGAGGCAGCATTACGCCCTATACTGTGACTGTTCAATAGCAATCGGGAGAATTTATGAAGAAATTTACGCTTATCCTGCTGGGACTGACGCTGATTATGGTCACGATGCCAGCCCAGGCTGACAGTAAATGGTCGGCGTGGCTGTTCAGTTCCATCAGCAACCAGTTGGTGCGTGTGTATGAAGATGGTACACGCGAGACCTACGCACTACCGCTCAACAGCGATACTATTGTCAGTCAAATTGCCATCTCCCCGAATGAAAGCAACCGGGTCGCCTTTTGTTCTATCGATTGCGTTGGATCGTTATGGCAACATCACGCCTTTACAGGAAGGGGTGACAGGCAGTACACAAATTATGCCCGCTCGCGGTGGGTATGTGTACTTCATCAATCGTATCCTATCGGGGACAAATCCGGTCAACACATATGCGCTGGAATATCATACACCCGATGGTGTTGAGGTGCTGTGGGAAGTAAGTGATGACAATGCGTGGGATGTTGTTGAATACACGGTAGATGCCGTCGATCCAACCCAACTCGACCCCTTTCAAGCCATCAATAGCTGAGAAAGCAAAGTCCCCGCCAGAACTGACTGGTGGGGACATCGCAAAAATAGGGCTGCGTAAATTGGAGTTAGTTTATAATCGATTCCTGCAATACATTGCCAGTAGCATCGCGCACCACAAGCCGATACTCCTGTGGTGTCGTGCCGAGTGTGTACTGTCCACCTGATGCAAGCTCGTTCCCGACCAGCAACCAGATGTTGCCCTGATGTACCTCAAGTTGGATAACATGCTCGTCTTTTATGCCGCCGATATTCCAATACAGCGTACCATTTTGCTGTGAAAACTGGTTGATTTGCGGTGTTTGCTCGGCCTGAAGCGGCGCGTTATAGGTGATGAGAAAATAAGCTCCCAGAATGAGCATGACAATTATCGCCAGCATCACAAACAAGCTTTGCTCAAATTCTTTGGTTGTCACAGGTTCCAGTGTGTTGTACATAGCTTCCCTCCCGTTTGTGCAAAGACAGTATGCAACAAGACCGCCTGACAGCGCTTCTACGTGAGTTCGCCGTCTTGCATACGGCCCTGACGCCAACCTGACAACCCTTCGTCTCCATACTCACAGCAATCCTTTAACTTCGTGTGACGACTCCCCTGCCTAAAGACAGGGGTTTCTCAGGACACGCTCGCGGAAACCCGCCACGTTAGGTCCTGACCGCTCCGTCCGAGCGGTTTCAATGCTA
>JAKEEQ010000561.1 GCA_022616515.1 Chloroflexota bacterium
ATTGTCAACGCCAGTGTACGCGGAATCGGGGTCGCGGTCATCACCAGCAGATGTGGATTAGTGCCCTTGCCGCGCAGACTGCCGCGCTCATCCACGCCAAAACGATGCTGCTCGTCAATCACCGCCAGCGCCAGATTGGCAAATTCAACGCGCTCCTGAATCAACGCATGAGTTCCCACCACCACATCGATGGTACCGTTCGCCATGCCCTCATAAATCTCGCGGCGTTCGGCTTCGGTTGTCCCACCCGTCAGCAGCCGGATTTCACAATGCTGATCTTCGAGCAGTTCGCCAATTCCCTGATAGTGCTGCTCCGCCAGAATACTTGTCGGGGCCATAATAGCCGCCTGCTTGCCATTGGTAATCGCCATCGCCATCGCGATGGAAGCGACAACGGTTTTACCCGCGCCTACATCCCCCTGAAGCAGGCGATTCATGGGCGTATCCGAGGCAACATCTTTGCGAATCGCATCCACCGCCCGTTGTTGGGCAGCGGTCAGTTCATACGGCAGGTTGGACTTGAACGTGTCCAGCCACTGATCTTCAATGTGAAGTGGGATGCCGGACACGGCCTGCCATTCTTCACGCTTGGAGAGGATGCCCAGTTGCAACAGCATCAATTCATCAAAAGCCAGCCGCTCCTGCGCGTACTTCAGGTAGTCCTGATTTTCCGGGAAATGTATCTGCTGGAGCGCCCACGTCAGGTCCACCAGCTCGGTGCGTTCCAATACCGACAGTGGCACATAATCCGGCAGGCCAGGTGCGTAATTAGCCACGACCTGCTCGACCAGATTGCGCATAATTTTGTTGGTAAGCCCTTTCGTCAGCGGGTACACCGGGATGATAGACCCTTCAAACACGCCGTCCGGGGCAACTTCTTCCCACTCAGGATTGGTCATCTGTGTTTTACCCAGATACAATTCGGCTCTGCCGAACACGGCAATTTGCATGCCGGGCCGGAAATATCGCTTCAAATGAGGCTGCCCAAAGAAAATCACCGGCAGTCGCCCGGTCATGTCTTCCAGCGTGACCCTCAGGTAACGCCGATTATCGCGTGTGACCTTTTCCGAAAACTCCTTAATCGTTCCTACCGCCGATACCTGTTCCATCGGTATGATTTTGTTCAGTGGCAGGACCTGCGTATAGTCATCATATCGCCGGGGAAAGGTCAGCAGCAAATCACCGACGGTCTCTATGCCAAGCCGCGCCAGTTGTTCCTGGCGGCGATTTCCCACTCCCTTGAGTTTGTTTACGGGTTGGTCCAGCACCCGCCAGCGATCAAGCTGCTCCTGTACGCTGAGTTCATCGCGCCTTATGCGGCGCGGCTTCGGAAAAGTCTTCACCAGCAAATGCTGTACGGGTGATGGGGAAGGTGTGTCGATGGTCTGGATCACTTCAATCGACTCGGCGAAAATATCCCGGTCATCGTCTTTCGGCAGGTCCGGTTCATGAACCACTTCCTCGCGCTGGCTAACCGCAGGCGATTCAGCTTCCAGACGCTGCTGGTCTTCTTCGGTCCAGTCATACACAAATTGGGGTAGGGCATCTGTTCGCCCCGTAATGCGCCCCAGCATGTAGCGCACCGTGTTATAACGGCCTTCCCTGTCATCCAATCCGCTGTAATAATCAATCGCACGGGCCAGTTCTTCGACAAGGGCGTGATGTTCGTCGGTGCGGGCCTGGGTATGTGCTTCTTTCGTCCAGTTCGCAACGAACGACTCCAGCCCACCAATCACCGCCGTATTTTTATGTCCGGTCTCCTGCTCTAAGCGCAGGATTTTTACTAGTTTTTCAAGCGCCGAAGGCATCGTCTTCGCTTTCTGCTTCTAATATATACATTCCAATGGCATCTGGACCAAGCAAGGTTGCAGTCATTGCCCCATAAGTTACAGTCGGCACGGTTGTCTGGTTAAGATCGAGGGCAAGCCTGTCCTGCAACAACCGGATTGGCTCGATGAGTTCGCTCGTATAACTGATGATGGCAATCTGTTCCACGTCCTCAAATTCAGCAGCGAACTCCGCTAACTTCTCCACGGCCTGCACCAGCGTCTGAGCCTTTTCGACAACCATCATCTGGCCTTCTTCAATCGCCAAAAACGGCTTGAGATCAAGCATTGTGCCGATAATGGTCTGGGCCTGACCCATAATTTTGTTCAAGGCGAGCACCTCCATGCTTTCCACAAAAAACATAGAGTAAATCCGGGGCACAATATGACGCACGTCACGCGCGACCTGCTCGAAGGTGGTGTCCGCCGCTGCATATTGCGCCGCCTTTGCGACAATGATTCCTAATCCCGCGCAAATGGTTTCAGTATCGATTACATCAATCTTGCTGCGTCCGAGCACGGTTTTTTGCGCCTGAGTGGCATTGGCAAAGGCTTTTGATAGTCTTGCTGCGCTGTGAATCGAGATTATCCCCTCACTGTGCAGGCTCAATCGCTGGTAGACATTGACAAAGTCTTCTACCGACGGCGCTTCGAGCACAGGCAGCTCAAGGCTGGTTTGAATGCGGTGCAGAATATCTTCATTATCAATATCCACACCCAGTTGGTAGCTCTCATCTCCCCAGCGTACTTTTGCCGGAACAACCGTTACGTTGTATTCCTTCACAATACGCGGATTAAGGAAGAGAGCGGTACTATCCGTTACGATTCGAACGTCAGACATCTATTCAATACTCAAGATATAGGGATAATGTGGCTGACCGCCAAACACGACATCGAACTCCATGTTTTCATGCGTGTCAGCGAGTGTATCGACAAGGGCCTGTGCATCAACGGCGGTTTTGTCCTCACCGTAGTAAATGGTGATGAGTTCCATATCTTCCATATCTTCAACATGGCTCAGCAACCCCAGTGCAACTTCTTCAATAGTATCGCCTGAAACCTTTAGTTGACCATCCAGCAGACCGATAAGCTGCCCCTGTGTTACCGTGACCCCATCCAGTTCTACCGACCGGGTTGCGGTAGTGATTTCGGCAGTGATAATTTCTTCACTGGCTTTATTCATTGCTTCATAAACTTCGTCCAGATCACCGTTCCTATCATAGCCGTTGAACATAGCCGCTACGCCCTGCGGGAACGTGCGGGTCTGAATCACGCGCACCTGACGATCTCCGGCAAGCTGCACCACTTGATTGGCGCTGAGAATGATATTCTTATTGTTGGGCAGCAAAATCACCTTGTCGGTTGCCAGCGCTTCAATGGCGTCCAATAATTCCTGCGTACTGGGGTTGTTGGTCTGCCCGCCATTCACCAGACCCGCCGCGCCAAGCCCGGCGAATACCTTTGCCATGCCCGGCCCGGCTGCCACTGCCACCACCGCTATATCACCCGGTTCCACTGTCGTTAGTTCTAATGGCTCTTCGCCTGGTGCTGTCTCGCCGAGGCGCTGGCGGAGATATTCTTCATACTGTTCCAGCATATTCTCCACTACCACATCGCTGATTGGCCCGACATTGGCGGCGTATTCGAGCGGGACACCGGGGTTGCGCACATGCACATGGACCTTCACAACATCTTCCGCCCCGACAACCACCACCGAATCGCCCATGCGCTCCATTGCCGACTTGATGGTTGGCGCATGAAGCTCTTTGCCCTTCACAACAAACTGGACATCGTAGATGTTTTCGCCGGGATGCTCAATCTGCGGACCTTCCTCCTCAAACTGAGCTTGCAGTAATTCACCGGATAGTCCGGTCGTGTCCTCAAGGAGCGTTGCTTCGCCATTAAGATGCCGCAGCATGCCTTCAATGACATACGCCAGACCTGCGCCCCCTGAGTCCACAACCCCAGCTTTTTTCAACACCGGCAGCAGTTCGGGCGTACGTTCAACGGCTTGCCAGCCGCGTGTCACCATTTTTTCAAGTAACACTTTAAGGTTTTTTTCTTCCTCAAAGCTGGCTTCGATTTCTTCGGTCATTTCCCGTGCAACGGTGAGGATGGTTCCCTCTACCGGGCGCTGAACACCACGATAGGCCGTTTCGGTGGCTTCACGGAGGGCTTTGGCAAGAAGTTCGGCGTCAAACGCTTCGGCCTCGCCCAGCGCCTTGCCAAAACCAATCCATAGCTGAGACATAATCGTACCCGAATTACCCCGCGATCCCATCATCGCCCCGCGCCCAATCGACGATGCAATCCGGGCTGCATTGGTGGAGTCGCTGTGTTCAACTTCTTTATAGGCATTCTCCATCGTCATGAGCATGTTCGTGCCGGTATCGCCATCAGGAACAGGGAATACGTTTAGTTCATTGACATGGTGATAATGGCTGCGCAGCCAATCCCGTCCGGCCTTCGCCAGAGATTTAAGTAGTTTACCATTACAGGTGAGCATCTGATCTTCCATACAATAAGTCCGCTTTAACTAACGCGAATACCCTGAACGTGGATTTTAACGCTGTTCACAGGCATCCCAGTATGTTTTTCGATGTTGTACCGAACGATATTTATAAGGCTACTTGCCACGCTAGCAATGCGTATGCCATATTCGAGGACAACGTACAGGTCAATATCAATGTTATCTTCATTAATAGTAACTTCCACGCCCTTATGCGGGTCGCGGGTAATAGTTGCCGCGATTCCAGATGCCAGACTCGGTGTCGACATACCCACCACACCATACGTTTGCGTTACCGAATTGGCAACGATGGATGCGATGGCGGTCGGCGAAATTTCAATGGTCCCGTGCTGATTATCGAGAGTTGTCATGTTTGTATTACCCTTGCGGTTCAATGAGACGTATGATAGGATGCTTGTTCGCATCCGACCACTATTTTAGCAAATAAGGCAAATCAGTCATGGCTAAGTGCGAATACTGTGGCAAGCATACACAGTTTGGTCAGAACAATCCATTTTCTCAGAAAAAGACCAAGCGTATGTTTAAGCCCAATCTGCAAAAGACCAGGGTTATGGAAGGCAACAAGCTGGTTTCCCGTACCCTTTGCACCCGTTGCATCAAGAATCTGGGTAAGCATCGTAATCGTGGTCCTCGGCGTGAGACGCAAAACGTTTAGGATGAGCCAGCACACTGCTGGCTTTTCTTTTTATTTCTCCAGAGCAGATTTTAACACCTGAAGCCCCTGAGTTGGACCGCCTTCCGCTCCAAAAATGCTGCTGCCTGCTACAAATACGTTGGCTCCCGCCTCCAGTGCCCACGGAGCCGTTTCCGCATCAATGCCTCCATCAACGCTCACATCAATTTCTCGATTACTCGCACTCACCATCTGACGCACCCGCTGAATCTTGGACAGAGTCTCCTTCATAAAAGGCTGACCACCAAAGCCCGGATCGACGGTCATGACCAGAATGATGTCGAGCATATGTAACATGTCAGCCAGTACCAGCGGAGATGTCTCCGGCTTGATGGCAACGCCAGCTTTCACTCCAAGGTCGCGAATGGCCTTAAGCGTATGGTGCAAATCAGGCGAGGCTTCCTGATGAACGGTGATCATCTCGGCCCCGGCTCCAGCAAAAGCGTCAATATGGTCCTCCGGTTCAACGATCATCAGGTGAACATCCAGCGGCAGGTCGGTCACTCGTTTAATGGCAGACACAATCATCGGCCCCATTGAGATGTTGGGTACAAAACGCCCATCCATGACATCAATATGAATCTGATCGGCCTCCGATACCGCCCTCACTTCATCACCGAGATGGGTGAAATCTGCTGCGAGAACCGATGGAGCAACTTTGACGGGTGGCATAAAATTTCCTCTGTTTACCAGTGGCACAATTTTAAGGGTAATATACAATTAAGTCGATTAGGAAAATAGCATCTATACACGAGATGTGCTACACTCAGCCTTGATGAGCCATGCCAACATCTGTGAGGGCGTTTATGAAGTCTATTGTTCATAACCTAAAACAATTTGATGTGATGCTGAAACCCTTTTATCCCAACTTTTTAAAGGTTGCGTGGTTAATGGGGGGTGTCGTGTTGGGGATGTTGCTCGTTTATATTGTGGTCCCCATCGAATTTCGCAACAACGCTGCTCCGGCTCAACTCGATGAAACCTATCAGGAACAATGGGTCAAGGGCGCTGCTGCCGAATTTTATAATACAGGTGATGCTGAGGAATTTCGCCGAAAACTCATTGACGCGGGCTATACCGAAAGTGAAGTTAACAGTTTATTCGAAGCAAACCGCAACGACCCGGCTGGTGATTGGCTCTCGTTGGCCCAGGAAGAGGTTGACGGCTATAACAGTGCGGCTCAAACCACGGAAGAAGAATATGCCGAACCGGGCGGCTTTGCCAATGTGATGCCCATTGTGGTTTTTCTCCTTGTTGGCCTCATTGCCATTCTCGCTTCTGTCAGCTTGACTCTTTATCCTGATCCGATTGGAATGCTGCGCCGCCGTTTCTTCCCCAGTGGCGAAGTTACCGCGCTGGACATTGAGAAGCAAAAACGTGCACAGGTAAGGGAACTCGCTTCACAGAAGACAGCATTTGAAGAAGCACCCGTTGCCCAGTTTATGACCACCTATATGAACGGCGACAATTTTTATGACGACTCTTTTGCGATTGAGACCGAGAGTGGAGCTTTTCTGGGCGAATGTGGCTCCGGGATTGCTGAAACGGTCGGGGTTGGCGAAATTAAGAAAGTCACGGCTACCGAAGTATGGTTGTTTGCGCAAAATGACATCACAACCGTCACCCATATCCTGATGACCGAACATGCCTTTAATAATCCAGAACTGCGCAACAAGCTTGCTCCACGCGGCGAGCCAGTCCTTGTCCAGCCCGGTGCGGTCTCGACCATAGAAACTAACAGTCTACGAATGCAAATCCGGGTGGTTGATTTTGCCTATGGTGAAGGTGGCGCACCCGATAACAGCTTCTTTGAGCGCCTTACCGTTGAGATTGCCGTGTGGGAGAAAGAAGGCGTAAGTGGCAGCGGCGGCAGTGGTGGATTGGAATTTGAGGTTCCGCCACCGATTATTACACCGCCTGTCCAGCAGCAGGCCCCGCCCATTCAACAAGCACCGCCTATTCAGCAGCAACCGCAACAAATGCCGCCACCGCAGCAGATGCCGCCACCACAAGGGCCATCAATGGCACCGCCCCAACAGCAGCCGTCGATGCAGCCCCCACAGCGTCAGGGGCCATCGATGTCGCCGCCGCAGCGACAGGCTCCTCCACCACAGGGGCCGTCCATGCAACCGCCGCAGCGACAGGGACCGTCCATGCAGCCGCCGGGTGGTGGGCAGCGCAGACCCCCGGACGAGGATGAAGGCGAAATGCGACCACCCCAGCAGGGGGGCAATCCACCCTCACCCTACGGCGACACGAACTACTAAAATGACAACCAGCTCCAATCACGGGGCTGGTTTTTTTGGACTTTATTGATGTTGAATTTCAGAAAATGGCAGCAGATGGCAATGCTTTACATGTGACCAGTGTTTCGCTAGGTCGTAATAAATTATGGCTCAATTTCGGCATATTTCTGTCGATGATACCGCCCCATGAGATATCCCACAATCAGTGCAATGGGCATCACTAAAATTGAGACTAACTGAGCAGTCCCATATTGAGGCAGGATATTTTGACTCCATAGCAAATATGGCACGAAATAGGCGATTCCGGCAAGCACAGAGATAGCAATGGCTTTCATTATGAACAGATTGCGCTTTGAATAGAAATCTGCCGGAAATGATATCCATATCAATGAAGAAAAAGCGATTGCGGGGAAACAGACAACTATAACGACATCTGCGGGGTCAGATGACTGGAAACGTAAAAAAGAAAAAATGAGATGTCCCGGAAACTATAACAACAGTTCCACCAGGACTACAAAGGTACTGGTGAAATTTTTCTGATAAAGTAGCATAATACTCAGAAAGGTTAGCAACATTAGCCCAAACGTCCGAATTATTTCTCCCTCAAGCAGATTCAGAATAATTGATGGTTCTTTCGGAGACTGATATTGATATTGTACTGCGGTCACGAAATTGGACACAAAATCGGACTTAAAAATGGAGACCGTGGCCCGTGGGTGAGGGCATCAGCCTCAAATTCAGCAGGCGTCGCGTAATCCAACGCCGAATGAATACGCTGGGTCATGTATTCGACCTCCAGTCAGTGCTGGATCTGGCACAGCGCATCCTCGAAATCAACATACTCCGCATAGTCGACATGTTCTTCCTTAACGGTGCGAATAAAGCGTTCGACCAAAGTGTTTTCAGTGGGCTGCCCAACGGCAGCCATGCTGATGTGAACGCCCGCGTTGGGCAGGATTTCGATGTGCACCCCGGCGGCATTTTGTGACCCCTGATCGGAATGGAAAATCAGCGG
>JAKEEQ010000562.1 GCA_022616515.1 Chloroflexota bacterium
AACCGATTTCTTCACCTGAAAAATCCCCTTTTCATCAAGTCTGGCCATGAGTTTCAGCTTTTCATCGCGCCCCATAATCAGCAGATTGCCTGCCATCTCCACGACCGTTTCCATCAAGACGGTGTGGATCGTGCTTTGAATATCGTCAACCAGTGTTTCCGATACCTCGCTGTTGTTGGTCGAAATGAACTCACCTAGCATCTGATGGAAGGCGCTAAAGCCACTGATGTCGAAGTTGATGCAAAACGCGCCGTAAGTCTCTCCGACTTCGTTGTGTAGAAAGATTGTGCAGGACTTCAATATCCGACCGCTTGGCAGATAAGTCTGGTAATTATGGATATCCTGTTCTGCCCGCCCCTGCTGCACCGCTGCCAGAATCAGGTCGGTCGCCGCACCGCCGATGGAGCGCCCGGTGATATTGCCTTCAATATGTACAATAGAGTGGGTCAGGTCAGAAAAATCGTGAATCACCACTTCACATTGATGCCCCAGCAATTTCTGAATACCCACAGCAACTTGCTTTAATAGAGCGAGGTTTTGCATGACATTATTCTTTATCGATGAGTGCCCATTTTTTGCATTCAGACGCCGTCGTATATGGACAGTTCATCCAGAAATTGTACAAAATGAATGCAGATAATGCTACAATATTGGCTATAGTCTAATCACTGACACCCATTCTCATCATTGAACGTTATGCGTGACGAGATTATTTACGTACAAAAGGGACCGCCCAGCCTACCAGAAATGACAGGGCCAGAGGTGGAGGAACGGCTCAAAGTCACCCGCGTACTGCTGCTGCCCTTCGGGGCTACTGAATCGCACGGGGCACACTTGCCTCTTGGCACAGACACGTTTGAGGCCCGCGAGAATTGCCGCCGCGCCGCGCTCCAGTTGGAAGAGAGCGGCTGTCCGGTGGTGATTGGCCCGGTTATTCCATTTGGTATGTCCAGTTTTCACATGGGCTTTACCGGCACGATTTCCATCAGCGCAACAACTTTCATTGCGCTGACGAAAGAAATTTGCATCAGTCTGTATCACGGTGGCTTCCGCAAGTTTGCTTTTGTGCACGGTCATGACGGCAATTTACCGGGGATGATGGTCGCTGCCCAGGAAATTGTCGATGCAACGCCGGATGCTGAAGTGATGGTTCTCAACTGGCTCACGGCCTTGAGCAAGGTATATCACACCATACAGACATCCAAAAAGATGGAAGGTCACGGCGGCGAGGGCGAGACCTCTCGTATTCTGGTCACGCATCCGGAATTGGTGCATCTCGACCTGGCGGTGAAGCATCATGTCGAACCGGAGGCGATGCGCAAAATTCAGGGTCCTGAACATATCAAGACGGGCGGCGGCATCTTTTATGCGACCCGAAGCTATAAGACGCATACCCCGTATGGTCACATCGGCGACCCGACTCTGGCAAGCGAGGACAAGGGCAACCGGGCCTACGATGTCATTGCCGAATGGATCGCGCGCGTGATTGCTCGTGACTATTTCAACCAGCCTGATTTGGATGTGGCATCAGATCGAACCGAGCCGTGACGCGCCGATTGGCGAACAGCTAACGGGGGAACATGATCGTTTCAATCCGACGGGCGACGACTGCGAGCGAACCTTAGCTTATGGTTGACTATCTCATCATTGGCGCTGGGTCGGCGGGCTGCGTACTCGCCAATCGCCTGACGGAGAATCCTGATTCAACAGTTCTACTCCTGGAAGCCGGCGGGCCAGACGATAACCCAGAAATTCGCATCCCGGCGCGCTGGTTCAATCTGTTGGGCACGGATGTGGATTGGTGCTACCGGACGGAGCCGCAAGTTCATCTCTACAATCGGATAATTGATTGGAATCGCGGCAAAGTCCTGGGCGGGTCCAGTTCCATCAATGCTTTGGTCTACATTCGCGGGCATCGTTGGGACTATAACCGCTGGGCCGAACTTGGGAATGAAGAGTGGAACTTTGCAGGGGTCTTACCCTATTTCAAGAAGGCCGAGAATCAGGAACGTGGTCCGAGTGAATATCACGGTGCTGGCGGGCCCCTGAACGTCGCTGACATCCCCTTTGTTTCTTCGCTCTCAGACAGCTTCATCAACGCGGGTCTAGAACTGGGTTTGTCGGTCAATGACGATTTCAATGGGGCAACGCAGGAAGGTGTGGGACGGTATCAGGTTACTCAGAAGAATGGTGAACGTCATAGTGCTGTTGATGCCTATCTGAGGCCCGCTCTCAAGCGTCCCAACCTCAGGGTACAAACCCACGCTCATGGCACCCGTATTCTCTTTGAGGGAAACCGTGCCATCGGTGTGGAATACGTCCACAATGATCAGGTGAAACAGGTCTATGCCGACCAGGAGGTGATACTGTCTGGAGGGGCGATTAACTCACCGCAAATCCTGTTGTACTCCGGGATTGGCCCTGCCGATCATCTTCGGCAATTTGATATCCCAGTCGTGGTAGATCTGCCGGGGGTGGGCGAAAATTTACAGGACCATCCTAAAGTCGACTTGCTGTTTACCAGCAATCCTCCTACCAGGGTCGATTTCTCACTGAGTGGGGCGGCTTATGAAGCGTATCTACAATACAGGAGCGGATCATTGAGCGTCGTTCGCTCACCAGTAGGCGGATTTGTGAAAACGTATCCTGACCTGGACATCCCGGATATGCAGTATTACGCCGCTCAAGCTGCCAGCGAAGATCGCCATGATTTTACGATTGTCGCCAGTTTATTGCGACCAAAGAGTAGTGGACGGATTACATTGCGCTCTAGCAATCCGTTTGATTATCCCATTATCCAGCCCAATTATCTGGCGTGGGATGAAGACTTGCAGGTCTTCATCGACAGTGTAAAGTTTGTGCGCGAATTGGTTCAGACCCGTGCCTATGCTAGTTTTCTTGATACCCAGATCAGCCCTAGAATAGAAATTCAGACTGATGCTGAAATCGCGACTTGGATTCGCAACTCACTAGCTACTACATGGCATTACGCAGGGACGTGCAAAATGGGAATAGACCCGCTGGCTGTGGTTAATCCACAACTTCAGGTTTACGATGTGAAAGGTTTACGGGTGGTTGATGCTTCGATAATGCCAGCGGTTATAGGTGGTAACACCAATGCCGCTGTCATTA
This sequence comes from Chloroflexota bacterium, assembly GCA_022616515.1. Taxonomy (GTDB): domain Bacteria; phylum Chloroflexota; class Anaerolineae; order Aggregatilineales; family J027; genus JAKEEQ01. The sequence continues at coordinate 3,133 of JAKEEQ010000562.1, forward strand.
TGATCGCGGAAAAAGCGGCAGATATGATACGAAGAGGAAATTAAAGGGCTAGGTTGAGTCGAAAATAAGCGATTGTAAGCGCTCCCTTGCATCATCGCTCAGGTCGCTGGCATACGATTAATGCCTCATCTTTAGCTCTTGGCTCATGGGCAAAAGTAGTGCAATGAAGATAAACTTTGGAGTATGAACTTCCCAATCATATACTCCTAGATGTAGACATGAGTGTGGCGGGGCTGATGAAGCATTTCGATCCACAGGGCTTGAAGTGTCATCATTGCCAACACGCTCACGATGGCGCGCTTTTTCCGCGCCAATACGTTCAGTGGCTAGCGATATATCGGTGCAATCGCTGTCACGATATTTACCACCTCTACATCGGGACGCTATTTGAAAGCAGTCAGTTGACACCCTCACAGGTCGTGCTGCTGTCGCACAAGTCCGTCCTGGGACAATCTAGCGCCCAGTTGAGCTGAGAACTGGGACTGATGTACAAAACGGTGTTGTAGTGGCGACAGCGGGTTCAAGCCAAAGCTCAACGCCTACAGCCGCACACGCCGCTGTCCGATCGCGCTTCTGAAAGTGTTGAGATGTGTCAGAATGCGAGAGTGAAAGGCGTGAAACACTTCGACCTACTTGACCCGCCGCGCTGCCGAGCGAACAAGCGGCGTGGACGTGGTACCTTTGCCAATGATCGCCCGCCGGTGTTGGGGATAATTGGGCATCACAGCGGGCAAGTGCGGCTGCGGGTTGTGGAGGATACGAAACAAACCACCATGCGCGCATGGTGGCACTTCACCAGAGAAGGATACCTGTCTACACCGATGAGTACGACAGCTACAACACCGTTGACCGACCTCGCTTGATGGTGACGCATGGACACAAGGAAGGGGCGCGCGACGACAATGGGGATGGCGTCCGCGAAGCCCATACCAACATCACTAAAGGCATGAGGTGGGGTTTGCGCACCTTCCTGCGCATTCTTCGTGGGGTCAGCAAGTATTTTTGAGCGGCTATGTGGGGCAATCCATGAGTTTCGCATCAATCTCAAACGGATCACCCTTGCTTTCATCTCATCACCTGACCGAGCGCACTATTTCTACCCATGAGCCATGCATAATGTCGCTGGCTATTCCAGATTCGATTCAATCCACTCCCGCACGACGGTTGGCCCGGCCAGCAGGTAGAAGTTATTCACATCTTTACCGACCGGCACCTGCACCCGCCGGACAGCGCTTCAAGCTCCGAAGCCGCCCCTTCCCCAGCGGCATCACCATCCATACGTGCCAGGATGCGCGGCGCGGCGATGAACTTCTTGAACCAGCGGGCGTTGATGCACTTATTGGCCGAACTACCGATGGAGATCGGGCAGATCAGCCCTGCGCCTGCCTGACCGGCAATCAGCGCGTCGAACTCCCCTTCCGTCAGGAAAATCGGCATACCTGGCTGGATGTCATCAGCCAAGTAGAGACAGCCTTTGATATTGCTGCCACCCACCTGGTGGTAGCGCTGCTCGCCAGCGGCGCGGCGGACTTTGATACCCCAGATTGCTCCATCAGCGAACCAGGGGATGGTAACACCGCACGGGACCTTCAACCCCTCGATTTCTTTCCACTCGTGATAGTCGCCGGGGATATACCCCAGACCGGCCCGGATGATGGTATCTTCCGTCAAACCCCGCTGGCCTTCGAGGTAACGCCAGGCGCGTTTGCCTTCTCTGCCCCAGAGGGTATCCATCGCCTGGTAAGCCACCTTTTTAGCGGCCTCCTGCCAGCCAGCATCCGGGGGTTCGGACGGCGTATGAAACTTGGGCTGCTGGGAGCGACGAGGCTGGTCTAGCTGAGGCAAATCACCAGACGCGAGCTGTTCGCAGGCTTCTCGAAAAGAAAGCTGGTGGTATTCTTGTAGCCAGCGGAATGGGTGTTCGACTTGGTTCTCTTTAGGCACGCAAATCAATAAGTTTGCTTACTCCACACCATCCCAGCGAATTACCATTCCAAGAGATTGCTCCGGATGTTCCAAAACCAGTTCGTAGATGCGTGCAGCATCTTGAAACGGCACGCTATGGGTTACCAGTGAACTGATTTGTATCCGTCCTGTCCCCAGATGGTCGGCGAGCAGTTGATTCATTTCATCATCCCAGCCGCATGGAAACGAAACGATAGGCCGTTTAAGGTGTGTCGAATGAAAGTCGATCATGATCGGATCAGGGTAGTAACCCTGTAAGCAGATGCGACCTTCTCTTCGGATTAGTTCCAGACAACGGTTGAACATTCGGCTGTCGCCGGAGGTATCAACCACCACGTCTGCGCCTTTAGGGGCCTCCACGCGAACGACATCCTCTAGTTTTTCCAAAGATGCATTGACCGCGCGGTCCGCGGAATAGCGCGCAGATAGCTCGACGCGCTGCGCGATTAGATCAGCCGTAATTACCCGGGCCCCGCGCAACCGCGCCACTTGAGCGGACATCTGGCCAATCATGCCCTGGCCAATCACCACAACCAGTTCTCCAGGGTTGATATTCGCCAGTCTTGCCCCGTGAAGCGACACAGAAGCCATATGGTAAAGGCTGGCGCCTTTGAGATCCACCTCTGGTGCCAGGCGAGTCACAGCAGAGCGCGGTGTGACCAGGTAGCCCGTGTGAGACGCCAGACAAGGACCCGGATATTTCCACGAAGGATCCGCAAAGCGTGTCCCCTGCACAAACACATGATCTCCCTCGCTTAGATCATTTACATTTTCTCCTACAGCATCGACGATACCAGCAGCCTGGTATCCTGGGCAGCAGGGATAGAACGCGGAGGGATTATCGCCATAATGGTTGTAACGACCAGTAAATACCCAC
>JAKEEQ010000563.1 GCA_022616515.1 Chloroflexota bacterium
ATACTTGTCATTGAACTGTCCTCCTAAGTTGGTTGGTTTGCTGACTTCCCATCTTGGGAGACAGTTCTTTTTTGTCAACCCTATTTCACATAGAGCGTACTCATTAAATTCCAGGTAGCGGTGATATATTTACCCCCGCTCGGTCTCCCCCGCAAACGGGGAGATGGTGGGCACGCCTTGAATAAAACGATTTACCGCATAGCCTATCCGAGAAAGGCGGTATGGCGACACCAGTTCCCTCCCTATTCTCCCCATTTATGGGGAGATGTCCGAAGGACAAAGGGGAAGGGCGGGTCAGGATGGTGTAATACCTCATCAATCGAAGCTTACCACCACCAATTTCTACCGAAGATAACCGCAATAGACAATACACGCGGTTTGTTTGGTTTGCTCACTGATAAAAGCCCTGATCCAACCCCATCCTGCCGGTGCTTCGTAGATATAGAAATCATTGTCATCACGCACCGGCACCCGAGTCAGTGTGCCACCCGGAAACGCCTGTTCAAAGAACGTAATTGACTCGACGTCTTCCAGATCGAACATGAAATACAGCGGCTGGTCGGGATTATACTCGTAAGACGTTCCCTCATTGATGCGCATCTGCAAATACACATCGCCCCTATCAAGCAGCGAGTTGGGCCAATTGACATCACCCGCCATCGCGCCCACAATCCGGTGGTCCAGCCAGTGTTCGCTGTGGACATAAAAGGCGTTTCCAAAACTGCCGCGACCCTCCACGAAAGTCTGCAACGGATCGGCAAAAGCGTTGTAGGGCTTCCATGACCGTTCGTAGCTGACCCGGTACTCCTCAAAATACGTCTGCTCGTTTTCCTCGATGGCGGACACAATAGTATAGCCACCGACCAACAATGCAAGCCCGAAGAACAACACGCGCGTATATCCGGTCCGCACAATATCATAAGCCAGCCAGCCCAATGGCAGCCCCGCCAGCAGAAAGACAAATGGCATCGTGCCGCTCAGCCGGGTAAACGATGGATTCTCGTTGACCAGTGTCGAGACCGCCAGTGTCGTCGGCAGCATCATCACCACAATACCAATCGGAACCACCAGCAGGGCAATCTCACGATAGCGCACCATTAACACTACCCACATCGCCGCACCCAGCATGAAGAAGGCGTTGGTGATCGGGTCGAAGGCCGGTTTGCCCAGCGGGTTATGGAACCATGCCGGGTCGCCATCCCATGACCACATTTTGAAGGCATCTTCGTAATTGTCGATCAACGTGTCGCGATGTTCGTAAACATGCTCAATCAGATCGACCGTGCTCGGTCCATTGAATTCGTATTCCCCAGTCGCCGGGTCGTACTCGTAAATATACACCCCATCGCCATACACGCGGCCATAAGTCCGGCTCCAGAATTCGCCGGGGAACGCTTCAGAATAATGGTACATCGGCAAATAAATGACGATAGCCAGAATGCCCGCCATCGCAAAGTTCACCGCATAACGCGCCGCGTAGCGAGGCCGATTCAATGAAAATAGAATTGCCAGCCCGACCAGTACAACGGCTACCGCAGGCAGTGTTCGATTGGCCTGATACCAATACAGTCCGATACCCAGCGCCAGTCCCAGATTGACGAAATCCCAGCGTTTGTTATAGCGAATGGCCCGCACCAGAAAGATAACGACAATCGCCGTTGCCAGCGGCGTCAGGGGAATTCGTAATCCCAGGCGCGACATCGTTGTGTGCCACGAACTGATTGCCAGAAAACCCGCCGCCGCCAGCCCGACCCAATCTCCCAGACGGTCGCGGTCTTTCGTCATCCGCCCGATGACCGTTTTCACCATGACATAAATTAGCACAATGGTGAGCAGACCCTCGATAATGGAGGCATATTTCAATGCCCGGAAGTTGAAACCCACCCCGAAGGTGGTCGCGATTTGCTGCACCACATACATCTGAAAGGCTTCGCGCCCGCCATTGTTATCAAAGAACATCGCATAATAGCCTTCGTCAATGCGAATGGCGTCGCGCAGTTTTTCAATGTGATCGCTCGTCATATCGGGCGGGATGCTGTCCAGATCACGCAGGCGGAACGATGCCCCCAGCAGCACAATCAAAATCAGGACGACATGCGTCCAGCGCCAGCGGAATACCTCATTCCAGCGAATGTCCGGGCTGAACTTGCCGCGCATCATCGCCACAAAAGCACCGTTAAGGTCCACCGTGAAAATGATATACCACAGCGCAATCGCCCCGAACCAGCTTTGCAGACCCTGCCGCGTAAACACCACCTGCACCACTTCTCCCTGTGGCCCCATCAGTGTGTTGCGGTCATAGGCATACCACGACAACAAGATGGCAATCGGAACAAGCATAAAGCGCAGCGAATGCCGTATGAACCATGTCAAAAATCCGGTCAGCGACGGGTCAAATGTTTCGGGCTGCCTTCGTGCAACAAGCTCTTCTTGCGGCTTCTTCGACTCAACATCTTTAACGGCGGGTTCAGCAACGGGAGACATATCCACGTTGCCAAATCTACGCTGAACCCGGGGCAGCCAGCTATCACGCTCAATAAATAAATATCCAATCAAGAAGACAACAATACTAAGTGGTATCCAGAAAAATGCGCTGCCTGTATCGCCCTCGGCTTTTTTCAGAGGATCCAGTGCCGCATCAAATAAACTATCCGCACCCAGAATCATCAACACAATTGCACTGCCCAGCCAGCCAATCCGCCACAGATATTGCAGGTTGATAAAGCGGTCTATACGGAACGATTGCACCCACTGCGGGGTTTCGGTGTCGCGGCGTTCATAAGTAAAGTCGCCTTGTTGTCGGGTTTCAAACGGGTATTCCTCACTATCCACCACGACGTCAAGGAATAACTGTATCGTCCGCGCAGGCCGAATCACAAGCAGCCACAGCGCCTGCGTCAACGATAAATCTTCAAATCGTCGTTCGGTCATCGTTTTGTTGCCTTAATGCACAAATTTACGGTACTTCGGTCTAAAGGCTCATCCATTTTGTTCGGTCGGTCAAAAAAATTCAACACGGCCAGCCCTACATTAATCGGATTCAATAAACCGCCTTTGTTTTTGTCAAAGGTTGTGCGGTCGGCGGCACTGGCAAGATTATCCGGCATGATACCACTTTCCAGCAGCGGCTTGCCCAGCCCATACACCAGATTGTGGATAAACGGGAAGCTGTAGTGGGTGAACGTCCGTTCGGCGGTAATCTCGAATCCGGCATCAGTGATTGCTTTACGCAGTTGTTCCAGCGTATACAGCCGCACATGATTGGCCCAGATTCCCGACAGCGGCCCTTTGCGAATCTTGGTCTTGAACACGGTTTCCAGCGTCTTATTGATCGGGTCCCACAGGAAGGGATAGTTCGCGTTGGGAACCGTAATCGCCACCGATGCTCCCGGCTTGAGAACACGAAACACTTCCTTCAAACCGCGCACATCGTCGTCGATATGTTCCAGAATTTCGCTCAAAATCACCCCGTCGAAAAAGTTGTCAGGATAGGGCAGCGCGTAGATATTCGCCCGGTTCAGGGTGATGTCTGGCAGATGACCGACGTTTTTTTGCGCCTTACGAATGATGTCCGGGTCAAGCTCCAACCCGACCAGCTTCACGCAGCTCACATAACGGTAGTAATTCAAATAAAAGCCGCGCCCACAGGCACAGTCCAGAATAATCTTGTCATCGGCGGGCGGTATCCACTCAAAGATGGTTCGTACCCGCCGTTTAAATGCCATGTCCGCTTCGTTGCGCGTTAGAAGCTCTATGGTTTGCTCATCAACCATGCAATCTTATTCCTCATAGTCAAAGCCAGCCGCCCGCGTCATGTGTTTTTCGTAGCGGCGCACTGTGTCTTCAAAATTAAACGTGTTGTAGATGTCCTCGTAGGGTTTCTGGTACTGTTCGGGATTATCCAGAATCTTGATGACTGCCTGCGCAATCGCCTGCGCATCACCGCGCGGCACGATGAGTCCCATGCCCGTTTCCGTCACGGGAACCCGTCCGCCGGGTGTATCTGTCATCACCATTGGCGTGCCACACAGCATCGCCTCCACCTGTACCAGCGCGAAACATTCGGTATCGCTGGGCAGGACGATTAGATCGCAAGTCGCATAAAAGTTCGCCATCGCCTGCTGGCTGGTCAACAGCCCCAGAAAAATCAGATGATCTTCGTGCTTTTTGACGAGATGCTGGTTGCGCTCCCACGTATCTTCATATTTGATGTCATATTCACCCGCGAATACGACCCGCACATTGGGGTGCTTTTCTTCGATGACGTCGAGTGCCTTAAGCAGCAAATCGGGCCGCTTCTCGTTAACGAATCGCCCGGCATATCCGATAATCGGGCCGCCCTCGATCTGCCACATCTCGCGCAGTTCCGCGACACGTGCTGGCTCCGGTTTGGGGATTTTGATAGGTGGGTAAACAATCGAGACTTTATCGCGGAAGGGTTGGAGGTAGTAACTGTGGTCGGCGTAATCGCGGCTGTACCCTACTATTTTATCTGCCAACCGCGCCATAATGGCATAATTCTGATAGGTAAACCACCGTATAAAACGGTTAACAAAACCCGGCGGCAAAACAAGGTCCCCATGATGCGTCGCCACAAAACCCTTGCCTACTGCTTTGGTGATAACCGCACTCAGTGCCGTTTCCAGCATGGGGGTGCTCACCCATACCACGTCTGCCTTGCGCAGCAAACTCCATAGTGCTATCGGGAATGTCGGTGTAATCATACCCCGGCTGACCTTAATGGGTGCCCACAACCGGACCAGCCGCACCCCGTTGATGGTCTCGTCACGCGGCAAATCAAGCAGGTGACGCGCCGTGAGCACCGTCACCTCATGCCCGCGCTCAACCAGTGCTTCGGCCACCCGTTGAACGTGCAGCGAATAGCCGGTGCGATGGGGCAAATAATATTGAAGGGCGATAAGAATTCGTAGTGGTTGTTTTGCTTTTTCAGTCACTCGCAACTGCTTCCAGTGGTTTGTTTATCTCGCGTGAACCGGCGGCAATCTGGCTGATGGATGCCTGCTCAAAATATAGTCCAATGATGCCCAGAATAATATACAGGCCGAGCGTGGTCGCATGGAGAATGGCGGCAAAGGCTACAGCAGGCGCATTTTGCGGCGAACCAGCCGAGCTAATCAACCCGCCAATCCACAGACCGCCCACCACGGCCCCTTCAAATGGCCCCAGATTACCGGGGACGGCTGGCAGCGCCACTGAAAATGATGCAAGAACAATATAAGCCAGCGTGGCGCTCAGGGTCGGGTCTTCAAAAATGACGAACAGGAACACAAACCCCGCTCCGATAGAAAAGGCCCATGAGATAGCCGTCCACAGGACGACAGTAGCCGCTACTCGTGGTTGGCTCATCGGGCGCAGACCCTCAATAAAATTCGCCGTAATTGGTTTCAAGTTCAGTTTCTTCAGCGGTGGGATCAATCGCTCAGTAAAGTCCAGCAAACGGAACGCATAGACCGGGCGGTAGGCAAACATCGCCAGCACCACCGCACCGACTATCGCTCCCGCGCCCACCAATGCCCCCGCCGATGAAACCTCACCCGGCACATCCAGCAACACCAGCGTCAATCCCAGCATTGCCAGCACCGTCAGCAAATCCAGCAGCCGCTCAATCACGATGGTACTCAGCGACGTGAAGCCAGAAATGGGTTTTTCGAGCCGCGTCGTCAGCCATGCCCGCGCCACATCACCCAGCCGCAGCGGCAAAATCCCACTCAAGAAGTAGCCGACGTTGATGATGTGAAAACTGTGCGTCACCGAAATCTGGCGATTCAGCAGCAGTCGCCAGCGCACCGCCCGCGTCCAGATGCCGATGATAAACAGGGCACTGGCTGGAATCAGGTAAATATAGCGACCATCAGCCAGTTCTTGTTGGATAAAACTGAGATCGGAGCCGATGAGCAGTACAAATATAACGATACTGACCACCAGACCGATAACGAAACTAAGCCATTTTTTCATTGATATGTTCACTTGCGCGTACGATACCCTATCATCTATGTACACGTCCTACACCTCATTTTCTTAACCAGAAGGATTATAACGGAAAACCAAACCTTTTGTCGTGGCCCATTGGCAAAATTGTTTGGTTTTTAAAAGAATAAGCCCAAATTTAAAATATGAGGTATGCTTAAATCTAGAATAGCTTTTATAAAAAGGAGCCTACGATGCTGAAAAGATCAGTCATCATGGCGCTGGCCGTGATGATGCTTGGCATACCAGCCGCCAGCGTCACGACTGCGCAACAAAACTGCGTTAACACGTATACGGTATTCGATGGAGACACACTGTTGAACATCGCCCAGCGTTTTAATGTGGATATGAACGAACTCGCGGCTTTGAACAACATTCAGAACCCTCGCCTCATCTATATTGGCGATGTCCTGTGTCTGGATGGACTGGTGGTAGCGCAGCCCGCCCCCGGTGGCACAGATGATACAGCGGACGATACCACTGATGATACCGGAGACGACACAACCGACAATACAGGCGATGATACAACGGACGATACGACCGATGACACTGGCGATGACACAACAGATGACACGACCGATGATGATGGAGACGGCACGGTTGTCGCACCGGACCTTGTTGGTTTTGCACTCCACGAACAATTTCAGGGCAAAGAACTCTTCGAGATCACCTTTGGCGGCAAGACTTACCGCACCGACAATCGCGGCTACTATACCGTCGAGCCTGGAGACAACCTCTATCGTGTCGCGTTGGCCTTTGGGGTGTCAAGTGACCGCTTGATTGCCCTCAACGGCATCGCCGACCCCGGATTTATCTATGCTGGTCAGCGTCTCTTTATTCCAGAATTTACTTCAGTTCCAGCACCGGCGTCCTTCCCCGTTATTCAAATTATACCCGGACAGGCTGGCCCCGGTGACACAATCACGGTCGAGGGCTTTAATTATCCTGCCAACACCGACATTGAACTGTATTTTGAGAAGACCAGAGAATTCCGCATCAGTGACCTCATTGAGACCGTCACGACCGATGAGGATGGCTATTTTTCCACTGAATTGGTCGTTATTGATACGTGGACAGGCGGCGATCCTGTCAACCAGCGGACTGTCTCCGTCTCCGGTTATGAAGTCAACGACGGGCCAAACTGGGCCATGAACTTCTTCATCAACTCGGCCTGGGGTCAATAATCTCCACTGGATAAGTACCCGGTAGGGACGTGCAACGGCACGTCCTCCGGGGATTTGATTAACTCATTCACACCCTACCCCATTCCAGCGCCCGTCATCCTTCGCCAATCGCAGCGCGTTCGGATCACGATTATCCTGCTCAGACAGTGATACAGGCAACCGCTCCACCGTCTCAAGATTATAAACGCCAATAAATATCTCGGTCGCGTCGTCAGGCACTTGCAGCGACAATTGACTAAGTAGAAGTTGCTCCTCACGCCAGTGATAGGTGGGGTAAGCCCGAATGGGCGGCTGGTCATTGGTATTCACCAGTGCTTCCCCATCCCAGTAATGCACAAAGACGATCAACTCTTCACTCATATCGCGCTGTGCCGACCAGTACATGTTCAAATCGAGTGTATTGCCGTCCTGATTGCGCAGACAGTAGCCATGCAGCGTCAATGCATCCCCAAAGCGAATATCTTTCCCGTCAAGATTTCCCGGCAGTTCAACCGCATCCTCGGCTTCCAGATACACACCCATCAAAAAGACTCGCGTTTCACCCGTTTCCGCGTTGGTCAAAAAACCGTCTTCGTTATACACCGACACCACCATATTCCCGTAATACGGCGGCACGTCGTCATCAATACGCAAGATATGCTGGTCAATCACATATTTATCGGTGCGCCAGTGACTGGTCGGGATTAATCCCGGATTAGGCACATCATCACTCTCCCATGTCAAACCCTGCACAGGATCGACCAGCTCCACGTTCACCCGGAAGTTCTCATCCAACTCGCGCAGCGGTCGCCAGTACAGCGTCACATAGACCCACTCCCCATAATCAATCGCTTCGTTCGCTGAGATGTCGTAGCCGAGGAGTTCCAGCGTTGGCTCACTATCGCCATCCATCAGCGGGACATCCAATTGATGCTCCATATACAACGGGTCGGTAGCGCTGCCTTCAACCACGAAGAGCGATGAGTTGGGTTCGAGGATTAGTCCATTGACCAGCCCAAAAATCACGACCCCTGCCACGAAATATGTTCCGATGCGCGAGTAATTTGAAGGTATGTTTTCATCCTGTGCCTGCGATTCATCTGTTTGATGTCGGCGGTAGCGCACATACAGCCCTACGCAAATCACAATGCCCACTCCTGACAGAATCGCCCCCCAGCGCTGCGAATCGGTTCCCCCATACCAGATTTCGAGCGTGTGCTCACCCGCCGGAATATCAACCGCCATCAGACCATGCGGCTCTGTAACGTCAATCTCAACCGGACTGCCATCCAATGCGGCCTGCCAGCCGGGGAAATATATCTGGTGCAGGGGAAATTGTGTAGCTTTCGTTGTGCTGATGACAAAACGTGTGCCCCGCCGATGCTCGGATGAGAGCGTTTCTACCTCAATATCGTCGCTCAGCAGTGGGGCGTTCGGGTAAATCTGCCATGTCCAATCTTCGTAACACTCCTCACACGCTACCTCGTCCGGCGGAATACCGACCCAATCCGGGCGATATTCGGTAGCAAACGCCACACTGCCCCGGTTGCCCACATTCACCTCGTATTGAATGCTGGTCTGTGGTGATGGCGCATCATCGAATGGCTCCCGGTCAAATTTCGGGTAAATCAGTGGCATGGACGCCACCAAAATCACCCCCGCTATTCCCACCAACACAACAGGATGCAAACGGTCAGCGATAAGCTGCCCCAACCATGCTGTGCCCGGCACTACCGCCACCGTCACCAGCCCCAGAAACCGATACGGCTGCTGGAAAACGCCCATCTGTGGAAACGCTTCCCACACCGGCACGGAATGATAGGTCACCAGGAAAATAACTACCGCCGAACCCAACCCCACCATGATAACGCTCAATCGTTGCAATCGCGTCATCGGCACGAACGGCAGCCACGCCAGCCCAAATGCACCTACAATCGCTACCATCTGTGGAATGCCAACCACCATCTCCCAATCCAATATCAAGGCATGAGAATCGGATGGGCGGGCGGGTCGCAGCACATCAC
>JAKEEQ010000055.1 GCA_022616515.1 Chloroflexota bacterium
GGATTGGCTGCCGGTTCAGGTAGACCCCGCAAAGCTGGAATCCGGCGTGGATAATTCGCTGCCAGTCGCCGCTGTCACAATTTCTACAGGGTACTGGATGGATGACCTTGTGTGGAGTCCCGATGCCAGCCAGATTGCCAGCGGGGCAGAGTGGCGCTCGGAGGGAGGTGTAGTTCCCTTTGACTTGTGGCAAATCGATAGCGGTGAAAAAACAGCACATTTTGATGAGGTCGCATGGGCAGAAACGATTGGTTGGCAAGAGGACACACCGTTTATCATTTCCCGCGACATTGGCGCACGTGATGCCGAACCCCGGATACTGGCGGTGTCGGTCGATGACTCCCTCAAGGCCCGGTTACGCTTTTCAGCGGAACAGGATATCCACTGGTTCGACATTGTGGATGTTCACGGCGACTCTGTAGTGAGCCTGCCAGATTTTGTGGAAGATTGGCGAGTTTCCGCCAGTTTTAGCCCCGACGGTGTATATCTTGCCGTTAGCAGTGCCAGCAACAGCGTGAAAATTTTGGACACCCGGACCGGGGATGTGATCGCGGAATTGCCCCGCATTCATAGCAATGCCGTTGCTTTTTCGCCAGATGGATTGTGGTTAGCCGTCGCGCAGGGCACCGTGATTCAGATTTATTCGGTTGCGGATTTGCTGGAAGGATGAGCCATCACGCGACGAGGTCAGGTGATATGTTGTAAAGAAGTTGTTCGAATCCTCGCACAGGCTTCCATTGCCCATAAAATTCAGGTATATACTTTTATATATACTCGTATATAGGGGTAAAAAATGTCTGTAAAACACGCCCTGTTGGGGCTTTTAACCGAAAACCCAAAACATGGTTATGACCTGAAACGCGACTTTGATGATCGTCTTGGCGACATCTGGAACCTGAATTACGGGCAGATTTATACCACGCTGGAACGGCTGGTGCGTGATGGTCTGGTGGAATTGTTTGACGAGGTCAGTCAGGAAGATAGACCGGACAAGAAGATTTATCGCATTACATCATCGGGCCGCAACGAACTGCGACACTGGCTGGTGCAGCCCCTCAAACACGAACCACGCACCCTGCGCGATGAGTTGTTCTTGAAACTGCTGTTCATTGACCTGACCGACCCGGAGTTAATCCTCCAGCAAATCCGAGAACAGCACAGTGTCTACATGGCCCACATGATGCAGCTCACCAACCGCAAATATCAGATTGATGGCTCCGCACGGCGTGCTATTGAAAACACACATGATGATACTGAACGCCGTCGCATTGAGCGCAACCGTCTGGTTAGTCTGGTGGTGCTGGATGCGGCTCTTTTTCACGCCGAAGCGGATATTCGCTGGCTCAAACATTCAGAAGCTCGGATCAAGGAGTTGGTATGACTGTCCAATTGCATAACGTCTCACACGAATACAACTACGGCAAAGTTCAGGCACTACGTGGCATCAACCTCGACATTCGCGCCGGGCAGTTCGTTGCTATTATGGGCGCATCCGGCTCCGGCAAGAGCACCCTGCTGCATCTCATCGCGGGCCTGACCCAACCGCGCGACGGCGACGTGATCGTTCTGGGCCATCATCTGGGAAAATTGAGTGACAACGACCTGACGCTCTTTCGCCGCCGCAACATCGGCCTTATCTTTCAGGCGTTTAATCTCCTGCCGACCATGACCGCACTGGAAAATGTGATGCTGCCACTCATCATTGATGGCAAATCAAAACGTGAAATCCGAGCTAGAGGCGAACATCTTCTGAGGCTTGTGCAATTAACGGACCGCATGGACCACCGCCCCGATGAACTCTCCGGCGGGCAGCAGCAGCGCGTAGCCATCGCCCGCGCTCTGATGAATGAAGCACCCGTTCTGCTGGCTGATGAACCAACCGGCAATCTGGACAGCAAATCCGGTGAGGATATTCTGTATCTCCTGCGCGAACTGGTCGAGCGTGAAAACCGTACAATGGTGATGGTCACACATGATCCGCGTGCCGCTGCCTATGCTGACCGGATCATCACACTGAGCGATGGGCAGATTTCCGAAGAATTAGGCATCGTGGCTGAGGTGATGGTCTCATGATCTTTCAATGGACGGGCTGGCGTCATCTGCGCCACCACTGGATTCGGACCGTTCTTTCCATTCTTGGCATCGTGATGGGTGTGACGGCGTTCACCTTCGTGCCCAGCATCAGCCGCACCATGCGCAGCAGCGCCAGCATTACGCTGGATGATATAGCGGGTCGCGCCGACATCGAAATTCGCGCTGACCAGAACGGCATTGATCCAGCGTTGGTGGAGTCGGTGCGCGATGTTGAGGGTGTGGAGTTGGCTGTGCCGCTATCTAACGGTATTGGACGACTGGCCGAGGATCATGACCTGCTGGTTTTTTTCGGGATTGACCCGGCAATTGATAGACAGGTGCGAACCTATAAGCTTACTGAGGGTGATTTCATTGCCGGGGCAGGCGAAGTGCTCCTGCCCCGGACGCTGGCCGATGACAAAGATATATCGGTTGGTGACAGGCTGACATTGGGCGGATTTACCGGGTCACATGAAGCGGTTGTCAGCGGGATTCTAGATGACAGTGCGGGGGTAGCGCGATTAAACGGTGGCTATTTGATCGTCATGGGCCTATCTGATGCCTACCAACTGCGCGGCGCGGAATCCCTCGACTCGATTGCGATAGTTACTGGCGGTGATACAGCCCGCGTTAAAGACAGTCTGGCGACTGTTATGCCAGATGAAGTGGAAATCGGCGACCCGTCAGGCCGAAATCGCGCTGCCGAACAACTACTGGATGCGCTGGATATTCAGATGTCAATGATTAACCTGCTGGTGCTCGCATTGGGTGCGATGCTCATCTACAACACAATGAGCGTCAGCGTCACGCAGCGCCGCAAGGAAATCGGGGTGCTGCGGTCAATGGGTGTCAGCCGCCGCCAGATTCAACGCATGTTTGTGATGGAAGCCGGGGCGCTGGGAGCTATCGGGTCGGCGCTTGGTATTGTGTTGGGGATAATCGTTGTCTATGCCTCGCGCAATTTGCCCGTCCTGCCACCCAGCAACACTGCCAACCTGCCCCAATCAACCGCCCAACTGGATGTCGCCTACGGTGTGCTGCCCATTGCCTTTATGGCGGGGACGCTGACCTCGGTCGTGGCGGGATATTTACCGGCTCGTTATGCCTCACGACTTGAACCCGTTGAGTCGATGCGGCTTTCTCAGGCCGAGCGAGATTTTGTGAGTCATTCGCGGCAGCGGATTGTGATCGGGCTGGTTATTGTGCTGGTCTCGCTGGTGGGTGTTTTTAGTTTGCCGCGTACGCTTGAATATTTCGCCATCAACACAAACCTCATCTACCTGATGCTGGGCGCGGCGATTGCTTTGTTTGGCCCGGCCTTGATCGGATTGGGGCGAATCTTGCCGCCAGTCATGAACCGTCTATTCGGCGCACCAGGCTTGATTGCCGCTGATAATCTCACCAAACGCCCGCGCCGTGTGGTTGTCACGGGGGCGATGTTGATGGTTGGCCTGTGGATGGCACTGCTAGCAACGGGGTCTAATTTTGGCTACACGGCCTTCATGGAGGAATGGCAGGCCAATGAAAACATCTGGGATTTGACGGTGATGGGAGCCGGGACCAGCTATTTCACACCCATCGTCAGCATCCCACCGGAGGTGATTGAGGATGCCAACACCCGTCCAGAGGTAGCTGCCGCCGTCATGGAACGCTATACTACCCATACCGAAGGTGAAACGACGTACTACATCCGCGCCATTGATTTTAACGCCTATCTGGCAAAGGGTGCGCGGCTTATCTGGAATGAGGGCGAAGAAGATTACACCGCACTCCAAAACGCCGATAAACCATCGGTTGTCGTGACCGGGATGTCGGTAGTCATTGACGGCATCACGACCGGCGCGACTATCACCGTCAACACGCCATCCGGGGAGGTTGATTTTGTGGTGGTTGGGACGGTTTACGGTGCGCTGGCCCCGGACCAATTGACGCTGGTCATGGATTTGGGTACCTACCGGCAAGTCTGGCACGACAACCGCGTGGACCGCTTGATGATTGCCCTTGAGCCTGAGGCCAGCACCGCCGAGGTGCGGCGTGACATGCAGCGCGATTACGCGGTGTACAGTGTTGCAATCGTCGATAATGCCGATATGCAGGCGGCCTTTATTGAGCGTTTTAACAGCATTACGTCGGTTTCGCGTCTGATGACGGCCCTGCTGGTGGTGATTTTGATTGGCGGACTGACCAGCACCATGTTCATTCTGGTCTATGACCGCCGCCGCGATCTGGGGATGCTGCGAGCGCTGGGCATGGTGCGCCGCCAGATTGTTAGCAGTGTGATACTGGAGGCACTTCTGCTGGTCGGCGTGGCGGTGTTGTTTGCAGTGCCGGGTGGTATCTTCACCGTCACCTACAATTCGAGCTTCGTGCATGACATGATCGGAATCAAATATGCGGGTGTGCAGGCCAATCACGTGCTGATGACGCTGGTGGTTGTGCTGGTGGTTGCACTGGTGGCTTCCTTCACCCCGGCCCGGACGGCAGGGCGGATGGATGTGCTGCAAGCGCTGCGTTATGAATAGAGTGTTCCCTCCCCATGCATGGGTATATATTTTACATAGACCGTAATTTATGTCTTATTTTCGTGCTTCCATCAATCGAATAAACGCGGCGAACAAAGGGTCGGCGTCATGAGGGCCGGGAGCCGCTTCCGGGTGATACTGGATGCTGAAGGCGGGCATATCTTTCACGCGCAGCCCCTCACAGCAATTATCGTTCAGGTTGATGTGGGTAACCTCGACATTGGCAGGCAGTGTGTCGGGATCGACGGCAAAATTATGATTGTGGGCGCTGATTTCGACGCGGTCCTCCGGCAAGTATTTGACGGGCTGGTTGCCGCCGTGATGCCCGAATTTGAGGCGGTACGTATTCGCGCCAAGCGCCTGCCCCAGAATTTGATGCCCCAGACAGATGCCGAAAATGGGGACCTGCCCCAGCAAACTTTTGACCGCATCAACCGCGTACGGTACGGCTGCCGGGTCACCGGGGCCGTTGCTCAAAAATACACCATCGGGCTGCATTGCCATCACTTCAGCGGCAGTTGTGCTGGCGGGAACGACCGTCACATTGCAGCCATAGGACGTTAAGCGGCGCAGGATATTGCGTTTGATGCCGAAATCATAGGCCACCACGCGAAATTCACCGTTATTATGTATGGGCGCGAATTCCCAATCATCAGGCGTTGATTCCGTCCAGTGATAAGCTTCATCGCAGGTGACGGTCTGCACCAGATCAACGCCATCCAGTCCGGGCCAGTTCCGTGCCTGCTGTATAACTTCATTATCGCTGAGTGTTTCATCCGTACAGATGACGCCCTTGAGACTGCCCCCATCACGCAGGCGGCGTGTCAGGGCACGGGTGTCAATGTCGCTGATGCCGGTGATATGTTGTTGCTGAAGATAGTTATGGAGGCTGTCGCAGGCTCGCCAGTTGGAGACGGTCGGGCTGAGGTCGCGCACCACAAACCCGCTTAGAAACGCCTTGCGTGATTCATCGTCGTCTTCATTCACGCCCGTGTTGCCAATTTGCGGGGCGGTCATCACCACGATTTGCCCGGCATAGCTGGGGTCGGTCAGGATTTCTTGATAGCCGGTCAGGCTGGTATTGAAGACCACCTCGCCAACGTGCGTCCCGTTCGCGCCAAAGCCCTCACCATGCCACACACTGCCATCTTCAAGGATTAATCTGGCCTGCAACAAACGCTCTCCCAATACACATTTGCGGGTATTGGGAGGCCATTATAGCGCAGCTTGTCGCAAAGCGATTTGTGGGATTTGACTGGTCTACACTTTTTCAACGATGACCAAGCGTTTGGGATCGCTCGTATCATATTTGATGTTGACGGTATCGCCTGTTTGCAGGCCCATCTTCTGCACCTGCTCGCTGAGCATAGTTTGACGGGTTTGATGGGTGTGCCCGAACATGTCGGTGTAGACCACATCGACATCCGTGTAAATATATTGGCGGTTGGCCCGCACCAGTAAATTCTGCTTGACGCTGGTAATTTGTGCGGTGGTTGGTGTGCCGAACTCCAAGATGGCCTGACGGCGCTGCTGGCTGGCATGGGCGAGCTGGCGAAACAGAAGCAGCCCGATGGTATATATAACCGAGAATCCGATAAATATCGCCGGGCCTATCAATGATTCCGTTGGGGGGTCATCAACCGTGAGCAGTACGACCACCGCCCAGATAACTGCCCCGATGACGAACATCACGGGCAGCATAAACAGTGTATTCAATACAGATGGTTGCTGGTTTTGCGTGTCCATTTTTGTTAAACTAGCCCCGTACACAATTAACTCTAAAGGGAGCTTTAACCCCATGAAAAATCTGCGTTTATTACTGTTATTTGCTTTAATTGTAACACTCGCTGTGCCCGTCGTCACCATGGCTCAGGGAGATGACGATGAAGAAGAAGACGAAATGCCACTAATCGGATTCTGGGAGGAATGTGAAGACTCGGATGCCCTCAGTGACACGGTGAACGTTGGCGTGATCTTCAGCCTGTCCGGCGGCGCGTCGGTTTATGGAGCTACCCAACAAAACGGCGTAATGCTGGCGATGGAAGAAATCAACGAGAGCGGCTATCTCGGTGAAGCCGAACTTAATCTCGTCATCGAAGATGGCGGCAGCGATCCGGATACCGCCATTGCCGCGATGGACAAACTGGTGAATGAGGATGAAGTGGTCGCCGTGATTGGCCCGACCCTCTCCAACCAGGCATTCTCAGCCGATCCGATTGCTCAGGAAGCCGGAATTCCGGTGATGGGTGTCAGTAACACCGCCACCGGCATCACCGAGATGGGCGATTTTGTATTCCGCAACAGCCTGCCCGAATCGGACGTGATTCCGGGTAATCTGGCGCAGGCCATTGAAATTCTCGGCATTGAGAGTGTTGGCGTGATGTACAGCGACGATGACGATTTCAGTGTCAGTGGCTACAACGTCTTTGTCGAGACACTGGAAGAACTCGGTGTCGAGGTTGTCGGCGAAGAAACCTTCCAGATTGGCGATACCAGCTTTGAGGCACAGCTTTCCAACCTCGTGTTTGAAGACATTGATGCGTTGGTTGTCTCCACACTGGCAGCGGAAGCCACGCTCATCGTCGAGCAAGCCCGTGCGCTGGACTTTACCGGACCCATTATCGGTGGCAACGGCTTCAACACCCCGGCCATTGCACAAAATGTAGGTGAAGCAGCCGACGGCGTGATTGTGGGTGCGGCGTGGCATGTCACCAGCCCGACCGACATCAATACCAACTTCGTGGAAATGTATGAAGAAGCCTTTGAGAGCAGCCCGGACCAGTTTGCCGCC
>JAKEEQ010000564.1 GCA_022616515.1 Chloroflexota bacterium
CCGCTCATTTACTCAAGCGCATCTTGCGCACACGCTTTAGCATCGACGTTCAGTCTTTTCAATGGGATGCTCAGGTGGCTTTTTAATTTCACATAGAGCGTTGCATGTTATTCGCCTGCGCCACAAAAATCATTATAACTTGAATGTGATTCAGGCGATGCTGGAACAGTGTGTGCACAACCGGGTGTGACGGCAACAAAAAAATCCCCCTCAAAGAGAGGAGGATTTTTGTCGGGGCAGCCGGATTTGAACCGACGACCTCTTGCACCCCATGCAAGCGCGCTACCGGGCTGCGCCATGCCCCGTGTGGACCTTGACTATAACCCAGAATCGCCCCTCGCGTCAAGATACAGTTGCAGGGAAAAAGGTTGTTCTCTAGACTACAAGTATATCAGTGAACGGACAGACTATGGAAACCCCAACCCCCCAGCCTCAAGAAAAACCGCGCCGCCAGCTTTTTACGACGCGCAATTTTGCCATTGCGTTTATCGTGGCCGTGCTGCTTGGTCTTCCGGCGACGCTGTGCATGACATCCTTGATATTTCGCCTCCAGTGCTCGTTTGCCGGTGAAGCCGATGCCGAAACTGCTGTACGCAGTCACTATGAAACGCAGCCCGTCGAGATCGAATCCACACAGTGTCTTCCACCCTCAGTCAATTACAGCTTTAATTTCAACCGCCGCAGCGAGCCAGCCTTTTGCATTATCACCAATGAGTCACGCAATACCGTGCAAACACGCGGTCAAACCACGCACTTCTTCGTGGAACGCACCTTTAATTTCACTGACTTCGATGTTGACCCCGTTTTTTCGGCAAGTGCATGGGATGAATTGGGCTGCGACGATTGGTGATGCGTCTACACGCGGTAATTGCCGTGTTCCCGTGCCTGCTCATAGACATCCTGTAAGGGGCTTTTTTCGCCACGTTTAGCCAGTACCTCCTGCGCTTTGCTGCCCCAATACCCGTTGGGATCCAGATTGACGGCGGTCTCAAAATGGTTCAACGCAACATCATATTGTCTCTGGATGAGGCGGGCCATCCCGGCGCGGTAATGGAAGGCGGCGTTAAAGGGAAGCATGTCCTTCAATTTGGCCTCTCCTTTTGCCAGCAGCCGGTCTAGCTGGTCAAAGTCTTTTTGCAAGGCCAGCGCCCATGCCCTATCGCCAAGCGCCAGTGCCGCGCCACCCAATTCGGTAGTTTTCTTATACGTGTTGTCCTGCCTGGTTTTATCAAGCACTTGCAGGGCGGCGGTGGCATTTGCGCCTTTTTGCAGATACATGTACGCCTGTGTCTCGTACACTTCTTCAACCGGGAAAATTGCTGCCGCAACGGCACTGAGTTCGGCAGCTTGCTGGAGGTTATTTCGCTCGAAGGCGACCATTGCCAGCGCATTAAACATGGCGGCATAGGTCACCTTGTCCATGTTGATAGTTCCACTCAGCACTTTTAGGGCTACCCGCGCTGCTTCTATCGGGCGTCCGGCGTCGACATTGGACTCCGCCTGAAGTTGATGGTAGGTGTCGGTTGGCAAAACCAATGTATCGCCCAATTTCACACCCAACTCGGCCCGGCGCACAGCTTCATCATAATTCGCTGCTTTGTATGGTTCAAGCACCCATCGCGAGAACCGCTGGCTGGCCTGAGAATGGACCACAAGAAGCAACAGCAGCAGGAAAAAGCCAGCACCCCCAGCGATCATATACAGCAGCGCCAGTCCGATAATAGCCACTGCCCAGCCCGCGTAAAAAATATAAGGCCGCTGGACGATGCTCTCATCGACAAAATACAACTCACGTACGATGAACAGCATAATCAGGATGGCCCACAGCGGAGCCTGTGCCGCGATCCAGAACAACAAGTCTTGAAACGGCGAATATTCAGCGATAAAGGATGTTAAGGCCAGCACGGCAAAGGCCGCACCACCCGCCGCCCCCATCACCTGCCGGGTTTCGCGCGTTGGCAGTTCACGCATGGGGACGAGATGACTGGCTTTGCGCCGCACTTCAGTGTAACGATTGGCAAGCTCCTTCATTCCCGTGATGGCCCACAGCGTCAAGAAAACGGCTCCCCCGGCGGCCAACAATAACCGGGCAGGCAGCAAATTCGGGGCATCGTCCCATCCCGAAATCTGAAAGAATGATCCCTGTGCCAGCATAAATCCGGCACCAAAATAAATCCATTTGAGCATCGGTGGCTCCCTCCACAGACAACGATGCCCGTAAGTTTAGCGTGAAATTT
The DNA here is from genome assembly GCA_022616515.1 of Chloroflexota bacterium. Classification (GTDB taxonomy): domain Bacteria; phylum Chloroflexota; class Anaerolineae; order Aggregatilineales; family J027; genus JAKEEQ01. Next base: position 2,238 of record JAKEEQ010000564.1, read on the forward strand.
GTGTTTGTTACAGATAATAGAGCAACTTTGATCTGGTATACACCCCGGCTCGCTCACCAATCGGGAACCGCTCCCGCTGAACGGTGTAATCCATAGTGAACCGAACCAGAGATATGGAGCACACCCAAAATGAGAAAACTACTTCTGCTGGCTTTAATTTTGACGAGTGTATTACAGTGGCCTTCATCATCGCAGGCCAAAGGCGTTTCAGATCGCATTGTCATTAGCAGTGTGGCCCTCGCCGAAGACATCATTGTTGAAGACGATGGCATGGTACACCTGCTGTCATATTATATGGTGGATTATGAAGCGGAACTTCTTGTCCCTCCCCCTGACCTTGATCTCTCTACCGCCTACCGCTTGCAACGCCAGTTTTATCATGGTGGCGATTTCCAAACGTTTGACCATGTTGCTTACTATCAAGGGAAGGATGGTGGTTACGTGCATTATATGGGGCTTGAAAATGGCTCGTCAGAATATGATGGCAAGTGGTACCGCGTCCAGCCCGAATCAGATATGGCAATGCAGTACCTCCTGACCAGCCAGCATCTGGCGGAGTACATCATTGCCTATCAGACCAACGGCCAATTCCAACTACTGGACCCCGAAACACTCGAAACCGCCTACACCCTCGATATTGGCCTTAAAGAATGGGCCTATGCCTTCAACGGCGGCGCGTCGCTGGATGGCACAAAGCTCTTCTTCCAGCATAATCGCGGCGCAGCGCACATCGAAGAATTTTATGTTGATCTGAGCACTCAGAAATTATGCTCCACAGGCAACCATGCGTTTATCATGGCGACGCTTGATGGACAGCATTTGCTGTTTCAGGCCAACAATGCCATTGAGTTGCGGGATGCTGAGACATTTGAACTGGTTGATACGCTCGACGACATCGCCCCGAACGACCGTCACCACCGCCTGCAATTCTTCACCAGTGGCAGCTACATTGATGCCTTCGGGATTATGTGGGACAACACCACTCAGACTGGCGAGATGGTCTGGTTGGATGCGCTGTCATTCGACGTTGTTGACCAGACAGAGTTGAAGTTCGAGCGTGAGGTCATTTCGGCAGTCCGCGATGCCACCTACGGCGAATTGTATGCCAGCGATGGCACTTCACGCGCCGCCTGGAGTGCGTGGGATCAATCGATGGATTTTGCACGACCCGTTCGCCCCATCATTGACGGGGAGGCAATGCAAGACGCCGGGGTGATGCTGGAATTGATCGGCAGTCATCACGGTGAGCAGTATTATTACCCGCGTGTTGGACGCTACTGGAAATGGGATACGTCGAAGGCTGAGGAGGTTGGCGGCGGTATTATGGTGGCACGGCAGGATTGGGCCGATGAGGACATTAGCTGGTTCCAGCGCGACATTCCCTTCCAGCACGTCATCATGCAGGGTAACCATCTCTACGCAGTGGAAGTTCCGCTTGAAGGCGATTCCGCGACCATCTACCGTCTTGATCTTGTCAGCGGCGAGATTTTGAACAGTGTTGAGGTATCCGCCGATGTACACCGGCTGGGATACGCCCGACTCGATACCACCACGCTGAAGGATACAACCGTCACGTTCGGCTCATGCACCAAAGGTGTGCTGTTCGATTAAGTATTTGCCCAATTTTCAATCGAGAGTCACAATGCCTGTATTACATCATGCCTGGAGAATTGAAGG
>JAKEEQ010000056.1 GCA_022616515.1 Chloroflexota bacterium
CTGTGGCGCGGCTGGCAACGCCTTCAGGACATCGTTGCCACCTGGATGTTATTTCATCCCTCCGACGATGTGGGTAATGATTAGCCGCCAACGGGGAGGGTTCGGGAGGGGGTGGGGTAATCACGCCTGCCGGTTTGCCTGGCGCACGCTGAAGCGCAAAATGGCAATTTCAGGGGCACTCCGACCATTGCTGATCTCGATCAGGTAGCGCCCACCGCTGAGGGTCTCATCAAGACTGAGGCGGTTACAGAACGCACCACCGCCCGGCGTACTGATTTTTTCGCGGTATAAGAGGTCTTCCCGGTTGCCATCATACACCCGCAAATAGTAGTCGATTTCGCCTTCTTCGTGCGGAATAATCCTGCCACAAACACAGATTCGATTGGTTGGCTTCAGGACACCCGTTGGATTGACACGCGGTGCATTGCGGCAGTCGCCGCCCGCTTCCGATACGCCGGTTAATACGGCGGCAAAGTCATCCGGGGCAAAAAATGGTCGCAGAGCCGCATAAGCACTTCCGCCAATCAGGACGATCACCAGAAATACGGCTATAATAGGGCGCAGCAAATTCGGGCGCTGTGGTGGCTCATAGGGGTCGGGCGCATCCCGAAAAATGAATTCCTCATATTCTGACATGGCAGTCGTTTCCTACAGAGGACAGTCGATGGTGGTCCTTTTCATTATAGCGGCATTTGGTTTGATGTACGCTGGACGCGCTGTTTTGCAGCGAAAAATCGCCCCGTTGATGGTGCTGGGGCTGTGGGTGCTCGGTACATTGAATATTCTATCCGGCGTGATGGTGTCGCTGCTCGACGACCCAATCGGCATCTTTCCCATCATGGTCGGCGTCGTCTCCATTGAAATGGGAGAGATTATGTATGGATATTGGCAAGGCACGCCAAATTGGAACTGGCATGCCCTGCGCATCAGTGTAGAGGTGTTTGTTGTCGGGTTGTTGTTAATCTAGCAGCGTTCCTGACACACCGCTTTTGACAGCCACGATAGAAGCGCTTCTACATCATGGACACCGTGAGCAATAGCGTCGGAGACATCAGCCACTTTCTGGCTGTTCTCGTTTTCTTCGGAGACCACACCGATGCCAATTCCATAGCATTCCTGCGCTTCGCGTAAAGCTTTGACAGCGTTGATAGCGTCAATGTCGGTGACATCATCCCCGATGTAAACAATCGCATCGAGTTCAAATTCCTTGACGAGAGCATCAACCGCAGTGCCTTTATTGGCTTCGATGGGTGGGCGAATCTCGAACAGTTTCTGGCCCGGTGACGATTTCAATCCGTGTTTTTCGGCGATGTTGTTGATGAGTGGTCCGAGGGTATTGGCGGCTTTTTCAGGATTGGGAGTCATGCGGTAGTGAACAGAGGCCGTTGCGTACTTGTCTTCAATCCACATCCCAACGGTAAGATATGGTTCGAGGTCTTCCAGTGAAGCAGCGAGGGCTTTACGGTAACGACGCACATCTTCATTCAGAACTCGTCCTCCGTCTTCCCAGCGCTCCAGACCATGGTTACCGACATAGACCATGCCGGGAATGGCAACGCGCTGGTTCAGGTCGCGGGCGGCCCGCCCAGAAATCGCAGCAACCATCGGGAGCATCAACACGAGCGTTCCGAGGAGTTCACGACTCTTTGGCGTTACAACTGCCGCTTCGGGGGTTTCTGCGATGTGGCTGATCGTTCCGTCCATATCCACAATCAAGCCAAGTCGTTTGGCTTTCAGCAGTGGATACAATTTGGTGTCGGTGGTTTCCTTCCAATGCTGGACGGAGGTCTTGAGTTGCATGGTCACCTGTCTTTACGCCTTTGTTTGCCTTACGGATTTGAGAAAAACTGCCACGAAAAAAAATGCGAACGGTCACATTTCCGCAAATCTAGTAGCCGTTTAAAACTCCTCAAAAAAGTTTTTTCAGACAGGCAAAGTAATCTTTTGAACTATTTTACATCACATTTGACGAGTGTGTTAAAATAATAGCTCCCTGATAGAAGGGTTATTCAAAACCCTTAAATTCCCTGATAACCAACTCCCACACCCTGATAATACCTGACTGACTCCAGTTTCGCAAGAAAATTGTTTGAGGAAAATGAGAAAAAAAGAGGGCAGCCATTGGAAAACAGCTACCCCCACCACATATCTCGTTTGATTTTTCTGTATTTTAAAGCAGTCTCATACCCGCATCAAGCAGGCTCATGCGCATCTGATTAAGCGCATAGTCCATGATCTGGCGATAATGATCGCCATAGTGGCGCGAACGTCTCCGTTGGTTGGAGCGTTCGATCAGCCGTTCCTGTTCTGTACGTTTGCGGAGCGTGGCTAATGACGGTTTGGGGGTTTCCGCACGCCTGGCTTCAGGAGCAAGCTGCGGGGTTTTTTCCGCCCTTGCACGAAGCTGGGCAAAAAGATCATCGGCGGGAGTCGGCGGCTCAACATGCCGGTAGGCTGTACGCACCCGTCGCGCAAGACGACGGTCGTCCAGTTCCGCACAGGTCTTTTCATCCAGCCATTCGTGTAGTCGGTTAAGCATATTCATGTGTTAACTCCGCAAACAACTGCTCCGATTGCAAACGCTGTCGTAGATTGTTGCGTGCATGGTGCAGTCTCGATTTTACTGTGCCGACCGGGCACTCTAAAATTTCGGCTATTTCCTGAATACTCAACGTAGCGAGATAGTGCAATATTACTACAGTACGCTGTTGCGTGCTGAGTGTTTCTATTGCTTCACGCACATCGTTGCGCAGTTCGGTCCTTTCTGTCACCCTGTCCGGTGCTTGCCCTTTGGGGCTGACAAGTTGGCCTTCATTCACATCATCCAACGGCACACGCCGCTTGGCATTGCGCGTCACAAAAGTGTAACTGAGGTTGGCGGTGACGCGATAGAGCCAGGGCATCAGTGGACGCTCAATATCAATGCGATGTGCGTATTTATGTAATTTGAGGAATGCATCCTGTAAAATATCTTCCGCAATATATGGATCGCGCACAATCGCCAGTGCAACGCGATAGACCTGGTGTCTATAACGTTCGAACAACTCTCCTAAGGCATCTAAATCTTCATCACGTAACCGAACGATCAATTCTCCATCACTGCTCATTGGTATTTGTACCCGCCTTTGGGGCACGTGCTCCTTTCGTGCTGTGTGTAGACGACGGCTACACTCACATTGATTACTTATAAGCAAATGTTAAGGTTCATACGTTTAAAAAATTTAACGTTCTCTAATCTGGATTTAGATTAACCGTGGTGACGCTTTAGCTGATATGGTGGTTGAGCTGGCGGACGCCATATATGGCGTCCCTACGATCATTCGCGATTCCTGTAGGGACAGCATACATGCTGTCCGAATCCCTCTCACCAGCCAATTTGTCACCGTTGCAGGATCAGGTACAACACCACCGGCGGACGCCCCGTTGAGAGTCCCTACGAAATAACAGAATCCGCGTGTAGGGACATGCCGTTGCACGTCCGCCGCCGTTCTCGATTTATCTTCTAAAACACTGTTATCCGATACCCACAAAAGACCTACTCTAGTGTAACAAGAAAACTCTCAAATAGAGGATATTGCGTACAATTTCTCGTCTAACAAAAAAGGGCGATTATCACCGCCCCCATATTCTAATTCGTGCCGTTCAGCATATCCTGCACTGTCACGCCTCTGAAGCCCCATCCGCAGTTTAGCTCACACAGTTCCTGCAAGATAGGCACTGCTGCTGAGTTCAGGCCACCAGCGATATAGCTTCGGGCAACTACGTAGCCATTCACGAAAAAACGCTCGGAATCGAGGTTATCTAAACTGCCAACCTGCGGGTTTTCGTCCTGTAGGACGAGTGCTCGGTCGGCAAGCTGAATGCCGCGCACCAGTTGATCCCCCGGATAGCCCTTTGTGCCATCGTCGGTGTTCGTGCCACGAAAATAGATAAAAGCCTGCTGCTTCAACGAATTGAAGAGCATACTGTCAACTTCCGAACGGCGATATTCAGGGTCTAGAGATATAACAATGTCAAGGTACTCAATAGCGTCTTCGTGGAGACCGGCGTTGTAAAGTTTTTCAGCATCATCAAAGTATCCAGCGACATCCGGCCCTTCAGAGGTAGCGGTGGCTGCTGGTTCTTCAGATGCAGTTTCCGACGTTGCCGCTTCTATGGTAGCGGTAGGTGTTGCCGTTGCGTCGGGCGTATCGGTGGCGGCGAGTGTTGGCGTAACTGACAACATGATCGCCACTTCCTGAAGCCGTCGCGTCACATCGGCATAACCCGGCTGCTTGGTTTCGATGAATTCGTAGCGGTCATAGGCCAATTCCCATGAACCTGCGGTTTCATCTTCCAACGCAAGCGAATACTGCGTGGCTACCTCGGCAGCCTGTGTCTCAACGTCTTCTGTTTGAATATCCGAGTATTCATCCTGATACCCGCCAAATCCACTGAGTGTAATCGTCGTCAAGCATATACAAGTGGTTATTGTGAGGACCATCAGGCTCAGTAAACAGTTGCGTGGCGGCCCTTCATGTGGTTGGTCGGTCACTCGGATTTTCTCCAACTACTGAGATTTTACGGATAGTTGCTTACATGAGCAAATGGTTAATCGGACAAGCAATTACCATTTCTTATCTGGCATTAAATATTGATGCTCGGACGATATTCGCCAAATGTCCCTCGTAGCACACGGCAAATTTCACCCAATGTCACATCGTTTTCGACAGCTTCGATGAACAGCGGCATGAGATTATCAGTGCCTTTAGCTGCCATTTCAAGCCTTCCCAGAAGCTGCGTGACTCTATTAGTATCACGTTCTGTGCGAAGTGTCTGTAGACGATTTACCTGCTGCTGCTCGACGGCGGGATCAACCCGCAAGACCTCAATTTTATCCTCCAAATTTTCATCAATTTCTAATGCATTGACGCCGACCACAATCTCCTCGGCCTTCTCGATAGCTTTCAATGTTTCGTAGGCGGCATCATTTATTTCGTTATTGATAAACCCCTGTTCGATGGCTGCCAAAGCCCCGCCCATCTCATCAATTTGCCGGATGTAGGCCAGTGCCTGCTGCTCTATTTTGTTGGTCAGGTCCTCAATCCAGAAACTGCCCGCCAGCGGGTCAACTGTATCGGCAACCCCGCTCTCATAAGCGATGATTTGCTGGGTGCGCAGGGCAATCTGGGCTGCTTTTTCGCTCGGCAGTGCTAACGCTTCGTCCAGACTGTTGGTGTGCAGCGATTGTGTGCCGCCCAATACCGCCGCCAATGCCTGCATGGTCACGCGGATGACGTTGTTTTCGGGCTGTTGGGCGGTTAAGGTGCTGCCGCCAGTCTGGGTATGGAAGCGCAGTTGCAAGGCTTTCGGATTGGTCGCGCCAAAACGCTCCTTCATGATGGTGGCCCACATGCGCCGCGCCGCCCGGAATTTGGCAACCTCTTCCAGAAAGTTATTATGGGCATTGAAGAAAAACGATAACTGTCCGCCAAATTCATCGACATCCAGACCCTGCGCCAACGCCGCCTCTACATAGGCAATGCCATTTGCCAGCGTAAAAGCGACTTCCTGCACCGCCGTGCAGCCTGCCTCGCGGATGTGATAGCCGCTGATGCTGATGGTGTTCCAGTTAGGCACTTCCCGCTGGCAGTAATCAAACAGGTCGGTAATCAGGCGCATACTTGGTTTGGGCGGGAAAATATAGGTCCCCCGTGCAATATATTCCTTGAGGATGTCGTTTTGTACCGTGCCGCGTAGCTGCCGGGGTTCGACGCCCTGTTTTTTGCCAACTGCGATAACCATTGCCAGCAAGATGGCGGCGGGTGCGTTAATGGTCATACTGGTGGAAACCTTATCCAGCGGAATGCCAGCAAAGAGGCGTTCCATATCGCGCAGGCTGCTGATGCTGACGCCGACCTTGCCGACTTCACCGAGCGCCATCGGATCATCGGCATCATAGCCAATCTGGGTGGGCAGGTCGAAGGCGACACTCAGGCCGCGTGCTCCGGCATTCAGCAGCATGTGATAGCGTTTGTTGGATTCTTCAGCGGTGGCATAACCGGCATACTGGCGCATCGTCCAGAAACGGCTGCGATACATGGTCGGCTGGATGCCGCGCGTATAGGGGTACTCGCCGGGAAAGCCGAGTTTTCTCGCATAATCCTCCGCACCGTTGTCGGGCAGGGCGAGGCGCGGCACTTCAATGCCGGAGCTGGTTGTGAAGGTGTTTTTGCGTTCTGGAAAGCGGGATAGGGCGTCCTCAACCGCCGATTTTTCCCACTCTTTTTTCATATTCTGGAGTTTCAAAGGGTCCTCCTGTGTTGTCATTGCGACGTGTGCAGGAGAACGGGTTGATTTACTCCACCCTGACCCTCCCCAAACATGGGGAGGGAGAATAATGTCTCCCCCATGTATGGGGGAGATGTCCGAAGGACAGAGGGGTAATCACCGCACCTGCACATCTCATTAGAAACGTCTTATAGAGTAGTGTAGCGGCTTTGAACAGGTTCCGAAATAGCCACATTTCTGCTAAAATAAGGATGTACGCAAGGATATTTTCATATGCCCGGAAACATAGACGACATCCTCAATCAGGCAATGGAAAACGGCGAGTTCGATAACCTGCCGGGAGCCGGAAAACCATTGAACCTGAATGATACCGATTCGCTTGGCGACCCGACATGGAAACTTGCCCACCGCATCATGAAAGAAAACGAGATTGTCCCGCCGTGGATTGCCGAGAAAAAGGACATCCAGCAAAAATTGGAGGCGGCGCGTGGCAAGCTCCGCAAAGCGTGGGAATGGCGCAAAACGGCTCCGGTCATGGAACTGGCGAAGGCTGAGGATTACTGGCAGCGGGCACAGGATACCTTCCGCATGAAGGTTGATGCACTCAACAAACGCATCTTCGACTTCAACCTGTCAACCACCATCCTGAGCCAGCACTTGCTCCCGATACGCGCTGAGCGGGAAATTGAAAAGGTGGTCAAGGAATAGCTGAGACGGTACTCTTATGGCAGGGTAATCTCCAACAGGGATGCTGTTCATGCTGTTTGCCGATTCACTGCTAGAGACCAATGATATGCCGCAGCCACTGCGCACGGTGGTTATCGGGTCGGGTTTTGCCGACCGTGTTCAACTCCATAGTTTAAAAGCCCACCCCTCCATTGATGTGGTGGCCGTTTGTTCACGCACCGAAAGCCACGTCAAGGCAATGGCCGCTAAACATGGCATCGGCACATATTACACGCATTGGCGCGAGATGCTGGACAAAGAAAAGCCGCAACTGGTGAGCATTGTGACGCCACCCGCCCTGCATAAAGAGATGACCATCGCGGCGTTTGAAGCAGGTGCGCATGTCATCTGTGAAAAACCGCTGGCTATGAATGCCGACGAAACTCGCGCCATGCTCGAAGCGGCGCAGAAGTTTAACAAAGTCCACATCGTCAATCACGAATTTCGTTATATCCCGGCCCGCTATTATCAAAAAGTGCTGCTAGATGAGGGCTATATTGGCGAACCGCTGCTGCTGGAAGGCACACAGCTTTCCGATTGGCGGCGCGACCCGTCCGATAAATGGGATTGGTGGTCGAATAAGGAGATGGGTGGCGGGATGTATGGGGCACTTGGTTCACATTATCTGGACACCTTTCGCTGGTGGACAGGAGCAAATATTGAAACCATCACCGGAGAACTATATTTCCCTTACAAAACACGGCCTGATGCCGATGACAATCCCAAGCCTGTGACCGCTGATGAGGGTGTATCAATGATGATGATCATGTCCAACGGCGTGAACGCCATCCTCAATATGAGCGCGGTCGCCGCCGGGCAGTTAACGCGGCTGGCAATTCATGGCACAGAAGGAGTGCTGGTGGTGGAGGATAATAGGAGGCTGCTCGGACGCACGAAAGGCGAACAAGACCTGCATCCCATCGATATTCCGGCTGAATATACCCCGCCGCTGTGGAACCCGGATAAAAATCTGCTGGTGGGGCCATTTTATAAGCTTATTGATCTAACCGTGCAAAAAATCTATGGTCGCCAGTTGAGCGACCCGCGCCTTGAGCCTGCCACCTTTGCCGACGGCATCGAAATTCAGAAGGCACTGGATGCCGGGCGGTTATCACACGAAAAGGGAGAACGAATTACATGCCAGTAACCGTTGATTTAATCAAACGCCGCACTAACGATGCGACCTATAAACGCGGCCTCGACATCTATCGCGAGGAACGTTTGCTGGATATGGCCCTGCGTGGCGATGAACTGGAAGCCTACTATCAGGGCAGCGGTCTCAAACCTTATCACATTGTCGTAGAGATGGATGGCAATTCGGTCAAGACTGCCTCATGTACATGTGGTTATAAACGCAACGATGACTGCAAGCATATCGTCGCCCTGCTGACCACCTACATGATGGAGCCGGATGCGTTTGAGAAACGCGCCGCGCCACATGACCCCCTGCTGGAACTGGGACGTGATGAACTGATTGATCTCGTTAACCAGATGCTGGTACGCTATCCCGACTTGCAGGCACTGGTTGAAGAGCCGCGCAGCGAGGGATATACGCCCAACATTATTGATATTGAGCCGTATCGCCGTGAGTTGAATGACCTGCTTAAGCACGAGGTCCGCAGCCGCTATGCCCCCGATCACATCTACTCCCTTGCCGAGACAGCCGAACGCTTCGCCGAGCAGGGGAATCACATCAGCGCGTCGGCACTGCTGCGCATGATCATTGAGGAAACACTGGAACCTGATCATTTCGCCTTCGATGAGGAAGGCAATCTGATACATGCGCTCTCCGAAGTGTCAAATGGGCTGAGCGATTTGCTGCGCCACCTGAATGACAATGATGAGGAGCGCATGGCGATTTTTGACGCGCTGTTGGACGCCTTCATCTGGGAGCACAATACCCGCTGGGAGAATCTTACCGAACACATTCCAGAGATTATTCTGGCTTATGCTCGTGAGTCTGACATCGAATCAATCCGCCAGCGCATCGAAGCCCAGCGTAAAGATCACCAGCAGGCCGGGCGCTTGCAGGCCGCCAATACCTACGCTACCTTCCTGAACACGCTCAACGCGCTGGACAGCGACCCGGCGGTGATCCTGAATCACCTCGACAATCAGCGGCTGTATACCCTGCTGTTTTATAAACTGATGCAGCTTGAGGATGTGCAGGAGGCCATCAGTGTGGCCCGCCAGCACTTGACCGACCCGGACGACTTTCTGGATGCAGCCGCGACCCTGACTGATTACGGCTATAATGCGCTGCAAATGACCGAAAACGTCCTGAAGACTCGCTATGATGACACCATTGCAAGCTGGCTGGTCGGGCAGTATCGGGCAGCCGACCGTTATCCTGATGCGCTGCGCGTCCAGCGCCAGCGCATGGCACAAAATCCCGGTCTGGGTAACTATCTTCTGTTGAAAGAACTCGGCGGAATCATGGGGCAGTGGCAGGACATCCGGCCCAAGATCATGCAGTGGTTGGGTGAAAAGAAGCACTATGAAGTGCTGACCGAAATCCATCTGGAAGAACAGGATTGGGAGGCCGCATGGAAAAGTCTGGGCAACGCCGGGTTATCCGAATGGCGCTATCGTGAGCTTGAATTTGAGGTAGCCCAGCAATCACGCTTTGCGCTGCCGCAGAAAGCCATCGCGGTTTACATGGACCGTGTTCGCGAGAACATCGAGGCGAAAAAACGCGAGAATTACCAGATTGCGGTGGATATGCTGCGGGCGGTGCGGCGCATGTACGAGCAGCTTGACAAAACCGACACATGGAACGCGACCATCGCCGAAATAAAAGAGGGGTATAAGCGGCTCTCCGCGTTTCAGGACGAGATTGAGAAGGCCGGGTTGTGATGACCCGGTTTTTGTTGGTCAATGAACCGGTATGATATTTCGATAACGGACATGCCGTTGCATGTCCCTACGCACCTCGTCGCGGGAACGTGCGTAGGGACGCCCAACGGGGCAATTCCGCAGAATCCTCTGTATGACACACAATCGGAAGAAGACAAGCCTCTGGGCATCCCTTTTCCAACCCGGACGATCCCACTTCTCCACCATTAACAGTTATACGATCCGTTACCACAAAAGTTGTTCTGATTCGGTGACTCAGTTACCATTGAATCGGAAAAGAGACCAGGATGTGAGATATGGTGGACAAGGTTCTGAAACAGGTCCGGGGATATGAGTTACAGGAACTGATTGGCAAGGGCGGAGCCGGTGAGGTGTACCGTGCCTATCAGAGCCTTGTCTCCCGCGAAGTTGCCATTAAAGTCATTCTCCCCGAATTTGCCAATCAACCGGAGTTCATCCGGCGTTTCGAAACCGAAGCTCAGATTGTTGCCCGCCTCGAACATCTTCATATCGTACCCCTCTATGATTACTGGCGCGAACCGGATGGCGCATATCTGGTGATGCGGCTGCTGCGCGGTGGCAATCTGCGCAATTTGAATGTTGAAAGCTGGGAACTCAGGCGGTTTGGCGACATGCTAACCCAACTGGTGTCGGCGCTCAACCTGGCTCACCAGCGCGGCGTGGTCCATCGTGACATCAAGCCGGATAATATCTTGCTTGATGAAGAGAACAACGTCTATCTAAGCGATTTTGGCATCGCTAAAGACCTCACCGCACCTTCACAGGATAGTGACCCCGATCTGTTTGAAGGGTCACTGCTGTATGTTTCGCCAGAACAGCTCCTCGGCAAACAGGTGACGCCCCGCACGGACATCTACAGTCTGGGAATTGTGCTGTATGAACTGCTGGCGGGGAAGCATCCCTTCGTGGAGGATAAAAATCGCCTCAATGTCGTCACCAAACACCTCAATGCACCCATCCCGTCCCTGAAGGAACATCGTCCCGAATTACCGGATGCGCTTGATACTGTTTTCCTGCAAGCCACCGCCAAAGACCCGGCGGATCGCTACCCGGATGTCCTGCGCTTTGCGATTGCCTTTCGGCGGGCGCTTCAGGATCGGGAGACCACAACCGTCACAATTGGCGCGGAGATCGA
>JAKEEQ010000057.1 GCA_022616515.1 Chloroflexota bacterium
CCTCACCTATGCTCAGCGATAGTGCCTCCTGACCATGACGGGCAAGTTGGCGCACAATATCACGCTCGGATAGAATTCCTACGACTTCATCGGCTTCCATCACGACCAGCGCACCAATGTTGCGTTCGGCAAGGAACTTAATAGCAGTGTGCAGCGTTTCATCAGGGGTAATGGTGACAACCCCGGCAGACTTGCTTGCGAGAAGGCTCTTTATCTTTTTCATGTTGGGGATTCCCTCTCTAAATTGACTATACATTGTTGTCGGGTAGTTTATACTCCCGGTTTATGAATCATATTAACATAAAAAATTTGCAATCCAATGAATGGGAAATCTCTCACGAACGCACCCACAGTCCGGTGCACTCCGGCAGGATAATCCAGTTGTTGTCCCGGACTCGTTCCGCCATATCGTTGCCAAAGAAGAATCCCGCCAATTCAACCGCTTCTTCCAGTGATTCAAACTGGTAATCGGTGCGGATGACATGGCGCGTAAAGCCAAGTTCAACTTCGAAGGTTTTATACAACAGAGCCAGCCCTTCATGGGGCGCGATAGGCTCCTCGGAACCTGTACCAAGAGTTTCCATCAGGATAGTGGTTCCGTCGGGACGCAATATTCGCCCCATTTCGCCTAGCATCCGATCCAGCACGGGTCGCCATTCGTCACCAACCCAGCCCATGACATGCCCGAAGCTCCATCCCTCAATGACAATGTCGGCGCTCTTTGAGGCAACGGGCATCTGGCGATTATCGCCCACTGCCAGCGTCCAGTTGGGCAGGTCTTTTAGAATACGCTGCGCTACGCCTAACATGGCGGGGGCAAAATCGAAGGCGTGAATATGATTGACATGTGGTCCCAGAAAGCGGGTTAAGCGGCCCGTTCCCGCCCCGAATTCAACAACATCTGCTCCATCAATCAATGCAACCTCACGGATTTTGGCGAGGATATTGCCCTGATAGTCTTCACAGGCGATGAGTCGCTCGTAATCACCGGCGCGGTTATGGTAAATGTTCAGGAAATGGTCGGTCATAGGATGCTGTCCGGTAGTGATATACAAAATATGAAATAAAAGTATACCTAATTTTTTACATTGCCCACCCAACATGTTTATAATGGTGCTATTGGCGCGTTGCACCAAACGCGATTATAATGCAGCAGTTAGTTAGATAATCTTACTATCCTTAGGAGCACTTTATGTCAGATGAATTCTCTCCCCCGACCAGTGAATGGTATTATCCCGCTAACGGGGTCGTTGAAAATGCTCATGTGAAAGACTACAAGGCCATATACAAAGAGTCGATGGATGATCTGGAAGCCTTCTGGGCAAAACGTGCCGAGACTCTGGACTGGTATGAACCCTGGGATACTGTCCTTGACGACAGCAACGCTCCCTTCTTCAAATGGTTTAGCGGCGGCAAAACCAACGTTACCCTGAATGCCCTTGACCGTCATGTTAAAACATGGCGGCGCAACAAAATTGCCATGATCTGGGAAGGCGAACCCGGCGACAAAGTCAGCCTGTCCTATTGGCGGCTGTGGCAGGAAGTCAACAAGTTTGGCAATGTATTGCGAAGCATGGGCGTAAAAAAAGGCGACACCGTTACCATCTATATGGGACGCATCCCGGAACTCGCCATTGCAATGCTGGCCTGTGCCAAGATTGGGGCCGTGCACAGCGTGGTTTATGGCGGTTTCAGTGATCAGGCACTGGCTGACCGCATTGAAGACGCCCAGAGTCGCGTACTGGTTACGGCAGATGGGGCATGGCTGCGCGGCAACATCGTCCACTTGAAGGACGTGGTGGATGAGGCCGTGCATCGCTCGCCGGTGGTCGAGACCATCATTGTGGTACGCCGCACCGGACACGACATCCGCATGGAGCAAGGTCGTGATTACTGGTATCACGACTTGATGAATTTGCCAATTGCCAGCCCGATCTGTGAAACCGAAGTCATGGACGCCGAAGACCCGCTGTTCATCCTCTACACGAGCGGTACGACTGGCAAACCAAAAGGGGTATTGCATACACAGGGCGGTTATCAGGTCTATATCTCAACGACCCTCGAGTGGGTGTTTGACATCAAAGACGAGGATCGCTGGTGGTGCGCCGCCGACCCCGGCTGGATCACCGGACACAGCTATATCGTCTATGCGCCATTGATTCTGGGTGCTACTGGCTTTATGTATGAAGGCGCACCCAACTTCCCGTATCCCAACCGCTGGTGGAAGATGATTGAGGAATATGGCATCACCATCCTTTACACCGCACCAACCGCCATTCGCGGCCTGATGCGCTTCGGGGATGCCTGGCCCAAGCGCCATAATCTATCCAGCCTGCGTTTGCTGGGAACGGTTGGTGAACCCATCAATCCCGAAGCATGGCGCTGGTACCATACCGTTATTGGCAAAGAACAGTGCCCGATTATGGATACGTGGTGGCAAACCGAGACAGGCGGTTTCATGATTACCCCTGTTCCTTCGTTTGGATTAAAACCGGGCAGCGCCACCCGCCCCTTCCCCGGCATCGATGCTGACATTGTTGATGAAGACGGCAATACCGTCCCACCCGGCGAAGACGGCTTTCTGGTCATTAAGCGACCGTGGCCTGGTATGCTGCGTACCGTCTACGGTGACCCGGAACGCTACAAAGAACAGTATTGGAGCAAGTACCAGAAGCAGGGGTGGTATCTGGCTGGCGACTCGGCCCGTTTTGATGATGACAACTATATCTGGGTAATTGGACGTATCGATGATGTGCTCAAGGTCAGCGGTTATCGTCTGGGGACAGCCGAAGTCGAGTCGGGGTTGGTGAGTCATCCCGCAGTTGCTGAATCAGCCGTTATAGGCATCCCCGACGAGGTGAAGGGTAACGTTATTTATGCCTACTGCATCCTTGTGGCAGGTGCCGAACCCTCGGAAGATCTCAAGGATGAATTGAAAAACCATGTTCGTCATGAGGTCGGGCCGATTGCCGTTCCTGCTAAGATCGAATTTGTCGAAACACTGCCCAAGACACGCAGCGGCAAGATTATGCGGCGCGTCCTCAAGGCCCGTGCGCAGGGCCTGCCAGAAGGTGATCTGAGTACACTGGAACGCTAGAAGATAACAACGAGGTGGGTGAAATGCCCACCTTTTTATTTTCCCCTAAATTAACCTCTTGACCTTCAAGCAACTTGAAGCTTTATACTGCAAGCAATCGAGAGAAGATTGAGAGACACACTATGTTTCGCATCGGGGAGTTTTCCAGAATTGCACAGGTGGCAGGCAGCCAACTGCGTTACTATGACCAGATTGGGCTGCTTAAACCTGCGCATATCGACGAGTGGACGGGTTATCGCTACTACAGCGCCGGCCAGCTCCCGCGCCTGCATCGTATTCTGGCCCTGAAGGAACTTGGTTTGACACTTGAACAGATCGCGCAACTGGTTGATGAAGAACTCGCCATTGAAGAAATACGCGGCATGTTGACGCTCAAGAAGGCTCAGGTTGAACAGGCGGTGCAGGAAGAAATTGCCCGCCTGCGTCAGATTGAAGCGCGGCTGCAATTCATTGAATCCCCGGAACAACCTGCCTTTGATATTGTTCTCAAATCGGTCCCGGCACAGCATTATCTCTCGATACGCGAGGTCCTGCCGGGGGTCAATGCTGCTCTGCAAATTATGCAAGAGCTTCTACAGGTGGTTCCGGCTTGTGTGAGCGAAAATGCGCTCGGCCACTTTACCACAGTGGTTCATTCCGAGACGCTTGAAGATGACCGGCTGGACATCGAACTGGGAGCTGTCATCTTCAACAAGAAAGCGGCGGCAGTAATCCCACTACGGGGAGACCGGATGTTGACCGCAACGACGCTACCCGCCGTTGAGATGATGGCGACGACCGTACAGGTAGGCGGCTTTGAGAATAACTGCCGCAGCTACGGGGCAATCGGTTTGTGGGTTGAGAAAAACGGTTACGCTATTGACGGACCGGGGCGCGAAGTGCTCATCAAACCACCCCGTTTTAACCAACCCGGCGAGATTGTCACCGAAATCCAATTTCCCGTCAGGTCTCGTGGTGAAATCATCCGCACGACCTGATAGGTCCTCACTTTTGATCTGACTCTGACCTGAAGACGAACTTTTGCACATTCCGGGCTTGCCCATGGGCGGAGCGTGCCGGGGAATGTCACGGGCAGACAGATACTAAACCGAAAAATCAATCCGACAACAGGAGCATATCATCATGACAAATTTCACTATTCACACCATTAAATCAGCGCCCGAAGATGCCAGACCGATTTTGCAGTTCCTTCAGGATAATGTTGGGTTTGTGCCGAATCTCGCGGCAACAATGGCGAACAACCCGCTTGTCCTTGAGACCTATGCAACGCTGAACGGCACTTTTGGGCGCGGTACGCTCAGCCCGGTTGAGCGCGAGATTGTTTTAATGGCGACCAGCTATGACAACCAGTGCACTTACTGCATGGCTGCCCACTCAACCTTTGCGAAAGTACACGGTGCTTCCGACAACGAATTATCCGCAATCCGTGCCGGCAAGGTTCCCGGCAATCCACGACTTGATGCGTTGGTTACTTTTACGCATCAGGTTGTTCAGTTGCGGGGTCAGGTTTCGGCGGCAGACATTGATGCCTTCCTGGATGCTGGTTTCACAAAGGCCCAGGCACTGGAAATTCTTATCGGCGTCATTCAGGCTACCTTAGCCAGTCTGATACACAAGATGACCGGGACCCCGCTTGATGAAGCGTTCCAACCGCTGGAATGGGCTAAATCTGCTTAGACCATTTGCGGGAGGTGGGGTCTCCTTTTCTACCAGTAAATCCAAACCAAGGTTAGCCATCACCTTGCCACGCCCCACTGACCGCTTACGGTAAAAGAGTCGAGACCACTGTTCTCGGCTCTTTTTTTGTTGTGGCGAAATGTTTGTATAATGTGGACACCTTGCCCCTATATAGGAATGACCATGCTGACGTACATGAGTATGCCAACATCTCGAGGGATTGGAGCCAGGAGTAATTGATAGTGTGGTTTAAGCAACCTGATTTAGATGAAAACTCGGCTCAAAACCGTATGTGGATAGCTGCTATTATTGGTGGGATTGGTGGGCTGATTATTGGGATACCTTTGTACGACTACTTCTTCGACTCTGTTTCACAATATATGATTTACGTAATAGCTGCTGTTTTGGCTGTTGCAGGATTCCTATTTGGACAACAATTTTTGGACAACAGTGATACGCAAGATGTCGGGTTCATACTGGGTATGATAGTGGGGTTCATCTTAGCAATCAACTATATCGACCTTGATAACATCTTAGTGTTGATAAGTGTTGGTGTTATCATTGGCTTCATTAGCGGGTTTGTCATGGTGTATCTGGGTTGGGGGATTTTACCTATTGCTTTGGGCGTTGTCGGCTATATCTATGGTGCTCTCATCTTAAAGTTTGGTCTCGGTATACTCGCAGGCTGTCTTGCGGGTGCAGGTGGTGGTTATCTTATTTTAGGCTTAATGGCGGCTTATGCTTATAGGCAGGCCAATCCACGAGTTTCATCGCCGAAACAAAAACACAAGTACTTTGGGGTGGAAGATTCACCGAATTGGGAGAATAACAGAGACAAACCCGGCATCTATGATGAATCACCCCAGGAGCAATCACAGGTTAAACCTCTGACTGATCAGGACATTATGTATGCGTCACTTGAATATGCTCGCCGGAAACAATTACTTATTGAAGTGCTTTTCAGAATAATAACCTACAAAGATGTTTCTCTGATCATAGTCCAAACTTTGCCTGCGAATGAAGATGGAGGAAAATGTGTCTGTATCTACTTTGAAGAGAATACAGTGACTATTGAAGGGCGTGACTATCTGGAGGCAATGGGTGGATCAATACCTCTCAACAGCATAAATAGCCAGAAGTTTGGTCAGTGGGGCTTACTAAGGCGATATCTCACCAAACACAAACTCAGATATAGGACAATCGAAAAGACTCCTAAGATCAAACATAGGGAGCGTATGGATCTTGTTGAGGAGATCAAGAAATCTCTGAAACAGGGGAAAATTAGACCTAAACCAGAAGACTGGCTGAAACATCCGGGTAAATAAAAACCCTTTGGAGGTATGGATCACTATATGGAGTATGGCTACCTGACATGGGATGACGTAACCGCGATTATTGATTAGGCGGGCGTTAGTGTTGAATTGCGGTACAATGCGTGACTAGATTCAATGATTTTGTTGAGGTAAGTATGCAAATTCAACTGGTACGCAGCGCCACCCTGCGCGTTCATTATGGTGGCAAATTATTTTTAATCGACCCCTTTTTACTACCCAAGCATAGCTATCGTGCCCTGGCTGGACGCGAAGAAAACCCAACCATTGACTTGCCAATGCCTGTCGAAGATGTGTTGGCAGACATCGAAATGGTCCTGATTTCCCACCTGCACACCGATCATTTTTGCCCCGATGCCAAGCGCCTCGTTCCCAAGCATCTGCCCCTATTCTGTCAGCCCGGTGATGATGACCACATCGTGCAGCATGGCTTCGAGAATGTGACTGTTATTGACGATAAGGTCGAGTGGGAGGGCATTACCATCACGCACGTCCCAGCGCAGCATGGCAGTGGTAAGTCGATTCTGCGTGATATGGGTGATGTCTCTGGCTTTGTATTCGAGGCGGAGGGTGAACCAACAGTCTATTGGGCCGGGGACACGATTCTATACGATCCCGTGAAGGAGAATATTACCCGGTACCGGCCCGATATTATCATCACCCATTCCGGTGGCGGCATCTGGGGCACAGATAAAACGCTGATCATCATGGACGCTGCCCAGACGATTGAAGTTTGCAAGCTTGCGCCGGAAGCTAAAGTCATCGCGGTTCATCTGGAAGCATTGGATCACTGCCTGACCTCCCGCGAGGAAATCTGGACACAGGCGGATGCAAATGGCATTGCACACAACCGGCTGCTTATCCCGGCAGATGGAGAAACACTTACATTCTAAACAAATAGCCCCCTTCAGGCAAAAGGGGGCTGCAAGCGAGAAGAGAGCAGAAATATCTGCGTTTAGACACTTTGTTTATCGGTACTACAGTTTTCACCGATCAGATAGACCTGATATTCAATTTCAAGGCCCTCATCCGGGGTTGTGAAAGTGACAATTTCACTGGTTCCCCAGCCATTTTCTTCATCAAGGTAGATGCCACCCTGACCGATAATGTCTTCTTTGGTCAGATCTTCTACGAACGCCTCTACTCCCTCTTCGATGAGCGTATCAGCTACCACACTAATATCTTCGGGCAGCAGCAAGCGAATCGCCTGCTTTAGCAGGACAGTGCCGAGGTCTTTGATTTCACGGGACAGATCATAGCCAAACACATTCACCGGGTCCATATCAATAGCAAGGAAATAGATATATAGTTCACTGTCCGTAAACGCTTGCATGTCTATCAAAATATAGAAGCCGTCTGTTTCGACTTCCTTATCCACTTCAACACCTTCCACCCATTTGTTATTTTCAGGATAGACTCCCTCCCAGATGTCAAGGCCGTTTGTAACCACTACCTGAAGCTGAAATTCCATATCCCCACCAAATAAACCATGAACAGCGTCGCCACGATCTTTGAGCGGGGTGACTTTGAATATTTCAACTGCCATAAAACAATCAGCGGCCTGAGCCTTCGCTTGCTGGGTTGGTGCCGCAACTGGAATCAATAAAACACAAATCAAAATTATTGCAATGAGCCGCATCCATCACTCCTTATAATTCTTCTGACTGATTATGGATAGAAAATTTGCGCTATGTCAAACCCCAGAAAAAGGGGGGATAAGTAAATGTGGCGTAATATTTCGTCTACCTGTTTCTTCAATGCAATGTCACAATACAAGAAATAGACGTGTTGAAGGAGCCAGTATGACAGTTGTTGACACGATCAAAATGACCAGCCTTGCCAAAGCAGCCGGGTGCGCCGCCAAACTAGGGGCGGGAGACTTATCGGAAGTAGCCTTTCCGTTGGCCCGGTTGTTCAATGCACAGGACCATCCTGATCTATTGATTGGGTTGGAGGAGCCTGATGATGCAGCAGTGTATAAATTGAATGACGAGCAAGCTATCATCAGCACAACCGATTTTTTTCCGCCGGTAGTTGATCATCCATATTGGTTTGGGGCTATAGCTGCGGCAAATGCCATGAGCGATGTATTCGCGATGGGTGGTGAAGTGTTGATGGCAATCAATCTGGTCGCGTTTCCGGCATCATTGGAGATGGATGTGCTGCGTGAGATCCTTAGAGGCGGCGCGGAAAAGGTACGGCAAGGCGGTGGTGTGCTGGCGGGTGGTCATACCATTATGGACGATGAGCCTAAATATGGTCTCGCAGTCACGGGAATCGTTCACCCAGACCGCATCCGGCAAAAGGGCGGCGCTAAACCCGGCGACACCATCATTCTCACCAAACCGTTGGGCACTGGTGTGATAACAACAGCCCTCAAAAACGGTAAGGCGCATGACGATCATGTTCAAACTGCAATGGAAATTATGGCGACGCTCAATCGTGATGCAGCACAGGTCGCTCAAGAATTGGACGTCAATGGCATGACCGATGTCACGGGGTACGGCATCACAGGTCACGGTCATGAAATGGCGCGTCTGAGCAACACGAATTTCCATATCCACACAGCTAACCTGCAATGGATGCCGGGCGCACTGGAATACGCCGAACAGGGGATTTTCCCCGGCGGGCAGGGTCGTAATCGGGCTTATTATGGACGCTGGGTTGACTTTGATGAGGGTGTGGATGATGTGATGCGTAACCTCGTCTTTGACCCGCAGACATCCGGCGGTTTGCTAATAACGATAGAGGCACACAAGTCAAACGATTTAGTGGCGGCGTTACACGGGCGCGGTATCGATGCTTTTGTCGTGGGAGATGTGACTGAAGGCGATGGGAGAATCGTTTTCTCTTAACTTTTGCAGATGAACACCATCATACAGATTGGCTCTGTGAAGCCATCTACGGTCGATTGTCTGTGAGAATTTTGAAATCCGTTTACCAATCGTTTTTTTGCGTTAAATCCGCATGATTGCATTGAATCCTCAATTTATGGTATCTTAGGTAAAGTCCATGTTATGAGGATAGTGTCATGGATCATTGGTGGGAAGAAGGCGACACTGTTAAATCAACGGTCGGCAAGATAGAAATTGCGGCCTACATGTGTTTCTCTGATGGCAAAAGCTATCCCTATACTGAAACCATGCTTCAAAGACGCCACGACAACGGCATGGATGTCCCCTACTGGTGGCAACCTGAACAACTCAAATCGAAGGGCAAACGCGCTTCGTAAAAAATCCCCCTCGATACAGCCGTTGAGGGGGATTAATTTTTATAGCTGCGATAGAATGCCGAACAGCGCGGCGATATTTAGCAGAACGAGGACCGCCACCCCGACCAAAACAATTGGACTGGCAGACAAGGGGCTGGCCGGAGCCTCGATCTCAGTGGGGATAAGTCTAAAGTACTCGGCATATTGACCGCTCATGGCAGGTGCTGCCGCTTTCTTCTGGCGTGGCTGCTTTTCCTTAGCCTTCTTTTGAGGCTTTTCAGTGACCGGAGCTGGTGCTCCACTTCCAAATGGATTATCCTCGTCGGCAAACGGGTCATCATCGTCGCCAAATGGATCACCATTGAAGCCAAATCCGCCACTCCGGGCGATTGGTTGGCTGCTAGCAAATGGCTCATCATCGTCATCAAATGAATCATCCGCTACGCCAAATCCACCACGCTGAGCAGCAGGTTGGCTGCTGGCAAACGGATTTTTGGCAGCCCCGAAGCCGCTGCTCTGAACGGCGGGCGGGCTGCTGGCAAAGGGTTCATCATCGTCGTTATCGACTGTATCATCTGATATACCAAACGAATCGCTGGCAATGCCAAACCCACTGCTCTTCGCAACAGGTTTGCTGCTGGCGACCGGGGCGTCAGCGGCAGTAGATCCACCGCTCTGGGTGGGAGGCTGGCTGCTTACGAACGGGTCATCATCACTGGCGAAGGGATCGCCATCATCAGCCGCTCCCCAACTTCCCCAATCACCAGCGGGTGCATCAGAATCGGTTTGATTGGTGTCCGTATCCCAACCACCGGCGGAATCATCCGTTGAGCCGAATGGGTCAGATGATACCACCGGACTTGCCACTGCATCAGGCTCATCCCAACCACCGAAATCTCCCCACGGATCCTTATCACTGGCCGCAGCATTTGAGGATGTGGCTTCTCCGCTGCTTTCCCAACCCCCAAATGGGTCATCATCCGTTGTCCCGGTTTGCGCGGGACTGCTGTCCCATGCATCATCTACTTCCTCAAAAGCGGAGGTTGTGGAGTCTGTACTTCCCCCACCAGAATCGTCCCAGTCGTCCTCTGATGTGGAGGAAGAATCACTGAAGATTGCGCTCGGATCAACATCACCCCAACCACTGCTCCCTGACGAGTCTTTTGTTGTATCTCCACCCGGCAGGCCCAAACCGCCTATCATGTTGTCATATTCACTGGCTGACGGCTGCTTGATCTGCCGCCCGGAACCATATGCTGCGGGAGCACTGGTATCGCCGGTTCCCCAGTCCACACTGCTGGCGCTGGATGTGCTGCCCTGTGGAACATCGCCCCAATCAATCTGTTCAGTAATGGGTGGGGCGTCGCTGGGAGCAAATGGATTCTTATCATCATCCGCATCCACAGGCCCATCCCAGCCAAATCGCTCGTGTTCTTGAATGGTATCGGTATCAATATCGCTCCAGCCAGCACCGCCGAGTGGTGTGGGCGGTTTCTTTGCTGCGAGTTTTTGCCGCACCAGTTCCAGACCTTTACGAGCTTTTTCGTTGCCTGGATTTAGTGTGATCACATTTTCCAGTGCAACTTCACGATCCTCAAGGGTGTCAACAACGGCACTTAATAACAGCCATGCTTTTTCGTTTGTTTCATCTCTGCTCACCAGATCGAGCAGAATTTCCTGCGCTTTTCGCCGGTCACCGCCCTGATAAGCTTTAGCAGCATCTTTTAAGGCTTTTTGTGAATCATTGACCATTAATAAAATCCTTTGTTTATCTCTATATTCGGACTGTGTTTGTATTTTAGCACAGGTTTGTTTTCTAGAACGGTTGGTGGTTCAAAAATATGATAACTTTGATGAGAAAGGCGGGCGATGGCAATGGATTCAATCTTAGATAAAGTTGTCGTCATCGTGGTTGATGACCATCCAATCTGGCGGCGCGGGGTGTGTAGTGTTTTGGAAATAAGGGAAAACTTTGAAATCCTCGCCGAGATTAGCAGCGGTCAGGATGCCATTCTCCTCACTCACGAACACCATCCTGACTTGTTGTTAATGGACATCAATTTACCGGATATAAATGGTCTTCAAGTTGCCTCGCGCTTGAGAGACGAAACGGATACTGCCATCATTATCCTGGCATCTTATGACGACGACACACAGGCATTTCACGCCATGCAAATGGGTTGCCGTGGCTATGCTTCCAAAAGTGTTACCCCCGCCCAACTGTTGAAAATGATTGATCATGTGCTGGAAGGTGCAATTTGCATACGCAGTGAAATACTTACCGAAGCGGCATTAGAAAATTGGATGAAAGATAAGACGGAAATTTTAACAACAGGGTTTCACCAACATGATCTTTTTGGCCCACTAAGTCCGCGCGAAATGGAGGTTTTGGAGCGACTGTGTGCGGGGAACTCGAATCGACAAATTGCTCAGGAACTGGACATCAGCTACCAAACTGTGAAGAATCATGTCAGTTCTATTTTTGCCAAGCTGGGGGTACAGGACCGTATACAGGCGGCGCTCTATGCCCTGCGGCGTGGCTGGGTAAGATTAGATTAGGAGATATTATGCCAGACATGCTGGTGAAATTGTACTATATTCCCGATGTTGATCCAGTCATGGTGCAGATGTTTACGATGGATGTTCAGGTACGCCGTGCCATGGCTGCTGAAAAACATCATATTCTGGGCTGGGTTCAAAATGAATTCAACATACTCCACTGGACCAGCGAATGTGATGTTGCCTTTTCCAGACAACCAATTTCATGCTTTATTGCTGTCAAAGATAGCGCTATCCTCGGTTTCGCCTGTTATGATTCCACGCTGAAAGGTTTTTTCGGGCCGACTGGTGTCTCCGAAGATGCGCGTGGATTCCAGATAGGGCGTGCCCTTCTGCTTACAGCCTTGCACAGCATGAAGCAGGACGGATACGGTTATGCGATTATCGGTGCGGCAAGCGACGAGAACTCCAGATTCTACAAAGCCGTCGCCCGTGCTACCATCATTGAAAACTCAACTCCGGGCGTTTATGCAGGTATCCTTAATGTTTAAGTTGCTGCAAAGTTCGCAGTGTGCTATTGTCTTCATACAACTGTGATGTTTTTAGGGAGTGTAAGCGGATGAGCAATAATCCACAAAGTGTTATTGCCCAGATTCAAAAAGAGCATGACACTATTGCAAGACGTATTCGTGAAAATGTAACGTTGATGGAACAGAGCACGCTGGAGGTGGAACGTCTCCAACAAAGAAACGTACAGGTGAGTTCGCAACTTAAGCGTGTTGATGAGAATTTTGAAACGCTACCTCGTCAAGACATTAAAGTTGCGTACGAAGACGCTATTGATGCAAAGACGCGCCTTCTCACCATGCGCTGTCAATTAGAAAAGTTGCAGGATAATCAGGCCCAACTCGAACATCTTCAAGATTTGCTCTCACGCCTGCTAGACGTTCTGGGCAGCATGCATCTGCCGAGTGCTGGTGGTGAAAAGAAGCAGGGGCCGCAGCTTGGTTTGGCGGGCGAGACCATCATTCGTATTGTGCAAGCCCAGGAACAGGAACGACAACAGCTTGCCAACAGTCTACATGACGGTCCGGCTCAATCCTTGACCAACTTTATTTTGCAGGCCGAAGTTTGCCAGCGACTAATGTCTAGAGACCCTGATCGAGCTAACGAAGAACTGGATAATCTCAAAGGTGCAGCCAGCAACACGTTCCAGAAGATTCGTGATTTCATCTTTGATCTGCGCCCGATGATGCTCGATGACCTTGGGTTGATTCCAACCCTGCGTCGATATACTGAAAATTTCCAGAACAAAACTTCGGTGGAAGTGTCGATGAATGTAGCTGGTGAAGAAAAACGCCGCCTTCCAAAGCATACCGAAGTCATGGTCTTCCGGAGTATCCAGAATCTATTGGCGATCAGTGCCCAGAAGCTAAAAGCCAGCTCGATTCGTCTGACACTTGATGTAGATATTGACACGGTACGTGCCGTTCTTGAAGATGACGGTATTGGTTTCGATCCGCTGGTAGACCTTGATCCGGAGCAAGGCGACTCGGATATTCAGGTTTTGAACGACGTACGAGAAAGAATCGAATTGGTCGAGGGGACGCTTCAGATTTTTAGTGAGGAAGGTACTGGCAGCCGCTTTGAGATCAATCTGCCAATCTTTGAGGATATCCCAAGACTCTAAATTCTCGTTTGCATATTTTCGACATGACTACTAAACTTAGGAAATGCAGGTAATTCCTAGTGACAACACATGCGCTTTTGTTTGGCTTTGTTTGACTAATTTCCTCCATAGGAGTGTCTTATGCGCCGTGTCTTAATTCTGCTTTTATTGTTGGTTCTTGTCGGTGGTGGTGCCGTAGTATTATTGTCTCAAACCGGCAATGGTGATGGTGAAGAAGAAACACCGGGTGCTGTGGAGACTGGTGAGGATGACGGTGATGGAGACAATCAACCCACACCAACTCCACCCGTCGTTCCGGTTGTTGTCGCCGTACAACCCATTGGACGCGGTGACGTAATTACTGATGAATTAGTTGCTATTCGTTTCTGGCCTGAGTTAGAAGATCAGGACGAGCAATTCCTGCAACAGGTCCTCCGCGATGAAGAACTGGTGATTGGGCGCATCGCTCGTACTGATATCCCGGTCTTTACTCCAATCATCGCAACCCAACTGGTGGAGTTTTCACCGCTGGAGCCATTGGAGCTTTCAGCTACGGGGTCTGACGTTGCACTCGCGATTGATCCTACCCGCCTCATGATTGGCGTTCCATTGGATCCCACAGGCGTTCGTCAGGGTGGTTATGCTTTCCAATCAGGCGATCGTGTCGATATTATTATGACGTTTGCCTTCATAGATGTAGATGAATTTTTCCAGACTCGTGTACCGAACACGTTATCAATTGTTGCGGCCGACCAAGAAGGGGCGCTTGTAATTACCAATCCTCAACAGGGTAGCCCTGAGCAAAATCTATTTGTGCTGGATATTTTTTCTGAACGCCCCGAAACGCAAGGTGGGGGCATCGGCTTGGTGGGGCAATACCGTGCTGCTGGTGTAATCGGTCCAAGCGAAAAGATTCAAAGACCGCGGCTTGTCAGCCAGCGTATTATTGAGGATGCCGAAGTAATGTATGTTGGCTGGTTCCCAGAGGGCGGTCGTATCTATGGTGTAGTGTCATCACCAACACCTTTTACCGGGGAAGCGGGGCCAGATGTTGGAATACCTACCCCTGTTGGAACACCTCCACCAGCTCAACAACAGGTGGTTGGAACCGTATTGCCTACTACCACACCAACGCCCTTTACACCTCTACTAATGTCAGTTGCTGTCACCCCACAAGATGCAGTGGTTTTGGCCTGGGCAATCGATTCAAATGTTCAAATGCATTTCGCGTTGCGCTCGGCTAATGTTCAGCCTAATACGAGCGTAGGACAACCAACAACAGCGGTTACGTTAGGCTATATGCTGGAAAATTACGCGATTCCAAATCCCAACACGCTGCGTTCAACATATGCGCTTGAACCTCGTCCCAGTATACGCCGGTTTGACCTATTGACGCTGCGTCGTTTTACAGAGTTACAACCAGACGTCTTGTTAGAAGCTTCAGCCGCTGGTATCGCCGAACAAACCAATGATGCACTTCGCGAGGACTTGCTGCGTGAAGATCTCTTCCTTGGATTGGGTGCCGCTGCGGAAGGTAATCCAGATACAAGTACCCAGTAAGTTAACCAAAACCGTTAGTAATACGGAGGATAGGACATGTCACTACTTAAGCGAATTGAACGAAGCGGCGATTCCGGAGGCGGATCTGGTGGATCTGGTGGTGGGTCCGGCAGTGGGTCCGGCGGAGATGGCAGTGATGAGGAACGCTCACGTCTTGCCGATATGCGCGTCCGGCGTCAAGCGGTACCCACTGGTCAGTCACGCACCGCCGATGGTTCATATGTAGATCTAAAAGTACGTGTCCAGAATAAGCTGCTCAGCGAGATTGATCCATCAATGGACGCCCAATCTCCCGAAGTACGTGCCACAATTGAGGAATTGTTTAATACAATCCTTAACGAAGAAGGTATTGTGCTTAACCGCCGCGACCGGCAGCAGTTGTTTGAGTCAATTGTTGCCGAAATTCTGGGATATGGTCCTCTGGAGCAGTTGCTCATAGATGATAGTATCACTGAAATTATGGTCAATGGTCCGAAGAATGTCTATATTGAACGTGCGGGTAATCTCATCCGGACGAACGTGACATTTGAAGATGAACCTCACGCTCGTCGTGTCATTGACCGTATTGTATCTCCACTTGGGCGTCGTGTGGATGAAACATCACCCTTTGTAGATGCCCGTCTCAAAGATGGCTCCCGTGTGAATGTCATTATTCCACCACTAGCGCTGGATGGTGCAACCATCACTATCCGTAAGTTCTCCAAGACACCGTTTCAGGTAGAAGATCTGATTCGCTTTGGGTCGATGACGCCCGAAATTGCAGAATTTCTGCGTGCCTGTGTGATTGGGCGTTTAAACATTATCGTATCTGGAGGTACAGGTTCCGGTAAGACAACGTTGTTAAATGTCTTGTCGAACTTCATCCCGGATGACGAACGTATCATCACCGTCGAAAACGCGGCAGAGCTGCAAATTCGTAAGGAACATGTCGTTCGATTGGAATCTCGCCCGGCCAACATTGAAGGTAAAGGCGAAATTACTATTCAGGACCTCGTAGTGAATACTCTTCGTATGCGTCCTGACCGGATTGTGGTTGGGGAGTGTCGCTCTGGAGAAGCTCTGGACATGCTCCAGGCTATGAATACAGGGCATGACGGTTCCCTAACAACAGCCCACAGCAACAGCCCTCGCGATACGCTGGCTCGTCTCGAAGTTATGTGTCTGATGGCCGGTATGGACCTGCCTGTACGCGCCATCCGAGAGCAGGTGGCTTCGGCGGTGGATCTTATCGTTCATCAGGAGCGTCTCCGCGACGGGACCCGTAAGATCACCGCTATTACTGAGATCCAGGGCATGGAAGGTGATGTAATCACAATGTCGGATATCTTCGTATTCGAGCAAACCGGAATTGAAGCTGGTCGCGTGATTGGTCGCATTCGCCCCACAGGTTTACGTCCGAAATTCATCGAACGTATTGAAGCAGCAGGCATCCACTTGCCACCATCTGTGTTCGGCATAGGACAGGCTCGCTACTAGTTTCATTTGTTGAGGCTGACATTTGAAGGGTACTGACACACAGTACCCTTTTCTATTAGAATTCGGTTTCTCCCGAATTATTGTGTTAAAATAGAATTAACTTGTCAGTCACCAAATTTGGAGAGTCTTATATGGAAATTATGATTATTGGTGTTGCTGCTGTCATTGTGGTGATAATTCTGATCGCAACCGTTGTGTCTGTTCGATCAGGATCAAAAGAGGAAATTAAAGATCGGCTGGATCGCTATACAGCCGATTATAATACATTACTGGCCGAAATCGAGCAAGAAGAACAAGAGACCAGACGTCGGCAGCAAGAACAAAGTGCTATAACCAAACAGTTAGATAAGGCCATAGAGCAGCGTGATTTCTCCAGAAAGTGGCGTGACCAACTTGCGCGGGCAGATTTGAAAATTACGCCAGGGGAATACTTAGCTGCCCATGTTCTTGCAGTTATCCTTGGCTTTTTGATCGGTTTCTTTATACTCCTGCCAGGCAATGCAGTAATTGGTATCGCCGTTGCTGTTTTAGGCTTTTTTACACCTCGCTTTTATGTTGGCTTTCGTAAGGGAAAGCGTATCAATACATTCGAACAGCAGTTACCAGATACAATTGGTCTATGGGTAAATGGCTTACGATCTGGCTATTCGGTACAGCAGGCGATGGAGGCGATTTCGCGAGAAGGACCTGAGCCAACTGCTTCCGAGTTTCGCCGCGTAGTGCAGGAATTCCAACTTGGTGTATCGCGTGAAACAGCCTTAGAACACTTGCTTAATCGAATGCCCAGTGATGACCTTGACCTAATCATAACTGCTGTCAATATTCAAGCTGAAGTTGGTGGTAATCTAGCGGAGATTCTCGATATCATTGGTGATGTGATTCGGGATCGTGTCAAACTCAAGGGAGAAATCCGAGTATTAACGGCTCAGGGGCGTATTACAGGCTATGTGATTGGAGGTATCCCTTTTATTCTTTCAGGTGTCCTGATGCTACTTAATCCAGGTTACATGGGATTACTGTTCTCCAATCAAACATGCGGTTGGCCTATGCTTTTTTGTGTTTTTGCTCTGGTTGGAACCGGTTTCGCTGTAATCAATAAGATCGTTCAAATCGACATATAGGGAGATCATATGGACCCACAGCTTGTTGGTATCATTTTGATGATTATTTTCGGCGTCTTCTTGATCGTCGGTCTAATCATGGTTGGTTTCCGTCGTAGAGATGAGGTCGACCCACTGCAGGCACGTCTTGCTGAATACGCAATGCAGAACGAGCTACCCTCATCGCTAGAAGAAATCGAAATGTCGTTAAGTCGGCGCGAACGTATTCTGGTACCGTTCTTTGAGGCATTAGCGAGTTTTCTGCTAAGTTTTACACCAGAACAACAGATTGAGACTGTCAAATTTAAACTGATACAAGCTGGTAAAGATCAAACACCTGCTGCCTTCTTCGCACAGCGAATCATGATGACAGTAGTTTTTGGGGCCCTTGGGTTTATGATCGGATTTGTGCTGAACGATTGGCCGATACTACAGGCGGCTGGCGCAGTTATCGGCTTGTCGGCTCTGGGTTATTATTTCCCAATGTTAGCTATTAACGGGCAAATCAAAAGAAGACAAGATCGTATCTTGAGAGCACTTCCTGATGCTCTCGACCTGCTCGTGATTTGTGTAGAGGCAGGTCTTGGCTTTGACTCAGCAATGGGGAAAGTCTACGAGAAATGGGAAAATGAAGTCGCCGAGGCTTTTGGACGTGTTCTTCAGGAGGTTTCATTAGGTGTTCCTCGCTCCCAGGCTCTGCGTGAAATGTCCAAGCGCATGGATGTTCCCGATGTGACTTCCTTTGTGGCGGCAATTATTCAAGCCGAGCAACTTGGTGTAAGTATTGCGCGTGTGTTGAGGGTTCAATCCGATCAGATGCGTGTGAAACGACGGCAAAGAGCACAAGAAAAAGCCCAGCAGGCACCTGTGAAAATTATTTTCCCGCTCGTATTCTTGATCTTTCCGAGTATTTGGATCGTGCTGATGGGGCCAGCAGTTATCACGGTAATTGAATTGCAGCAAAGCGGTGGCGTGTGACCGAGCGTCTCCCCCCCATCGCGAAGATATCTCAAAACTCGCCTCTCGGGGCGAGTTTTGCGTTTTTGAAGGAGCTGCTAAACCTGATCTATCCGCCTATCTGTGTCCACTGCGGGCGGGTTGATCATGTCATTTGCCCTTACTGTTGGAACCTAATTGATCACACTCCGTTGCAACGTTCTCCCCTGGTCGATTCTCCATTAATCCAGCGGCACTTCGCAGTAGGCCCTCACGCTGGGGTACTTCGATCTGCCATTCACGCCCTGAAATATGAACGGGAAAAACGCGCCGGAGAACTGCTTGGACATCTGATAAACGAACAACTTGAAACAGCAAACGTGAGTTTTGACATTATTATTCCAGTCCCATTGCATGAAGCACGTTTACGCGAAAGAGGGTATAATCAAGCTAAGATGATTGCACTCGGTGTATCAAGGGGAACTCTGTTGTCGAACGCACTGGAAAGACATCGGTACACCACCTCGCAAGTTAACCTTTCAGCTCATGAACGCCAATCTAATGTTCAGGACGCTTTTCGCGCTAGAGACACATTTACAGGAGAACGAGTACTGTTGGTCGACGATGTCTGCACCACAGGCGCTACCCTGCTCGCCTGTGCATCTGCTTTGCAGGAATCTGGCGTAGGCGACATCTACGCCGCAACGGTTAGTTACGCGGTAGATTGACCGAGAGCATTCTTTTATTCACTCCCATTAGCCATAAAGGAGCGGAGGTTATGGAAATTAAGGTTCACGCTATAGATATGGGACTCTCCCCTCGTCTGGAGGAATACATCAATAGGAAGGTGGACCGCCTCGACAAGTACCTATCCAATATCATTGAAGCTAATCTAGAATTACACAAGGAAGGACGCTCCGAACAACCCGTAGCACAACTCACCATACGCGACGTCCGCGGTACGATTTTCCGTGTTGAGGAGAAGAAGCAAACAGATTTTTTCGCGACTGTCGATGTCGTCGTAGACCGTATGCAGAGACAACTTTCTCGTTATAAGAAGAAAAAGAGTAGACGTGGCACACGTGTTGCCCGTGTTGAAGCAGAAGTGGAAATGCTTCCACTTGAAGAGTTAGAGATTTTTGAGGACGAAGAGGAGCCAGAAGGCAAAATCTTACGCCGTAAAGAAATCCTTCTGACGCCGATGTATGAAGAAGAAGCAGTTGATCAGATGGAATTACTCGGGCATGACTTTTTCGTGTATCAAGACGGCGATTCCGGGAAGGTGAGCGTGCTCTACAAGCGCCGTGATGGAAATTACGGCTTGATTGTCACTGATAAGTAGCCAGTAATGGACCGCCAGTCAAACGTAAGCTGGCGGTCTTCTCTTTTTAACTAACGATGCATACGTTCGTAGCGTCCAACCCACTTCCAATTCGAGGTATCGCGGGCGTTGCGCTGGATACGCTGAGCATTTTCCTGGCGGAAACGGTGCTCCACCAACACGGCCAGAATAGCCGCCACATCCGCGAATTCGTCATCATCCTCTTCCTGCATTTCAAAACGCTGCTCCACAAAGTTTGTGTCATAGTTGCCAGCTAAGAAGCGATGACTATCTAACAGATTCTGATGAAACGGAATATTGGTTTTTAGACCCATAATTTTATATTCATCAAGTGCCCGTCGCATACGCAGTAATGCCATACCACGTGTCTCACCCCAGCATATTAGCTTAGCGAGCATAGGGTCATAGTAGGTTGTTACTTCGTAACCATCGAAGATACCGCTATCGACCCTCACACCGGGACCGCTTGGTGCAATGTAGGTCGTGATTTTGCCAACAGACGGCATGAAGTTGTTATAGGGGTCTTCGGCATTGATCCGGCATTCAATGGCATGACCATTGATAGTAAGATCCTCCTGGGCGATGCCAAGCCTGCGCCCACGCGCCACGCGAATTTGCTCCTGAACAAGATCGACGCCGGTGATCAACTCGGTAATTGGATGTTCGACCTGAATGCGAGTGTTCATTTCGAGGAAGTAGTAGCGACCATCTTTATCGAGCAAACATTCAATTGTGCCTGCGCCAACATAATTCACTGACTCAGCCGCACGAACAGCCATTGCTCCCATTTCTGCTCGTAATTCCTCGGTCATCTCATTGCTCGGTGAAGGGGCTTCTTCAACCAATTTCTGGTGACGTCTCTGGATGCTACAGTCGCGCTCAAATAGATGAATAGTGTTACCATAATGATCGGCCAGAATCTGGAATTCGATGTGGCGTGCACCGGTGACAAGCTTTTCGATATATACGCGGCCATCACCGAATGCATTAGCGGCCTCACGTTCCGCCGAAATCAATGCGTTGGGCATGTCTTCAGGTTTTTCGACAATGCGCATACCTTTACCGCCACCACCGGCGGCGGCTTTCACCATGACCGGATAGCCCATCGCAGCGGCGGCGGCGATCAATTCTTCATTGGATAAACCGGGTTCTGTGCCGGGTATCACCGGTACTCCGGCGGCCTTAACAGTCTCACGCGCCATTTCTTTGTCGCCCATGATGCGAATGGCTTCCGGTGACGGGCCAATCCAGACCAACCCGCTTTGAACGGCTGCCTCCGCGAATTCAGCGCGTTCACTCAAAAAACCAAAGCCCGGATGGATGGCATCCACCCCCGACCTGAGCGCTACATCGATCAACTTTTCAATGACAAGGTAGCTTTCACGCGGTGGTGGCGGGCCAATGTGATAGGCTTCATCGGCATAGCGCACGTGCAGCGCTTCCCGATCAGCATCCGAGTAAACCGCAACGGTCAGGATACCGAGTTCCTGACAGGCGCGGATGATGCGCACAGCAATCTCGCCCCGGTTGGCGATAAGCACTTTTTTGATGTTAATCGTTGGCATTTGTTCAGTCATATAAAAATCCTTGATAGGGATGTCGAGCAAGGTGACAAAAGTTTACCGGACAATCGGAGAAAAGGTAAGAGGTGTAGCTCCAACATCATTACAGGCCAAAGCAGTTTTCGCCAAAACCTTCGTCAACCAATATCTTTCCCCCGTCAAAAACCTGCGTACCGCGTATCCACACTTCCCGCACTTTGCCGAAAACCCGCACCCCCTCAAATGGTGACCAGCCCACTGCCGTCCGCAGATATTCACGTTCAATCGGGTACTGCGCATCGACATCAACCAGCGTATAAGTGCCCTCAGGCGGTGAAAGCTGCCAAATTTTTTGCGCATTGGTGGCGAGGAGTTCTATCAAACGTTTCTCGTCAATGCGACCCTCGTGCATCGCGAGAACCATCAGCGGCAACGTTGTTTCCAGACCGGGCACACCAAAAGGTGGCTTGTCTGACTGTTTTTCCGCAACTGTGTGAGGGGCATGATCGGATTCGATGATGTCCACCACACCGTTTTCAACTGCCTGCCATAACGCAGCTTGATCAGCTTTTGTCTTGAGTTCCGGTTTCATAAGGCCAAATACGCCCAGAGTATTGAGATCATCCTGCGTGAGATAAAGATGATGAGGGCAGACACCGATACTGATGGGCAATCCTTCTTCTTTTGCGGCAGTCAGATAACGAATTTCATCGGCGGTGCTGATATGGCAAAAATGTGTCCAGACCCGATATTTTCGCACTAATGCAAGAATTTCCAGCACCGTTTCTTCCTCGGCATGAACGGCAATAATCTTTCCTGACCAGTGTTTATAATGCTCTTCGCGGACAGCCTGATTATCTAGCAGCAAATCACCCGTCGTGGCGTTATTATACATTTTTAAGCCACATGTGCCGTCGACCGGATATTGGTCCCAGTTGCCAGTTTGCGAAGCCCCGAAATACAATCCCCAATCACAGCAGGCAGTGGCATCAATCCGCTTGAGTTTAGTTTGCAAAGCTTCCTGCGTGACCGTCGATGGAGCAGTATTAGGCATATCAAACACGGCCCAGTAGCCGCCCGCGATGGCTGCCGCTGTTTCGAAGGCAAAGGTGGCCTTATACGACCAGTCTAGATCACGCAGATGAACATGCGGGTCAATCATTCCGGGAATTTTGAGCATACGTTTGACCTCTCATGAACCAGAATTAGTCCTTGACTTTAACACAATGTCAAATCGTAGACTATCAGTTAACTGATGGAGGTATAGAGTAAATGTTTCAAATTGGCGAATTTTCAAGAATTGCCAGAGTATCAACTCGCCAGCTACGTCATTACGACGATATTGGTCTGTTTGTGCCCGCTCATGTCGATGAAGAAACCGGCTATCGCTATTACAGTGCGGAACAATTGCCACGACTTAATCGCATTCTTGCCCTCAAAGATCTGGGTCTGACTCTGGAACAGATACAGCGGTTAATGACGGACAACATTTCTGCCGATGAAATTCACGGCATGTTAACGCTGAAGAAGGCACAGGTCGAACAAACTTTGCGGGAAGAACTGCGGCGATTTCGGAGTATCGAAGCGCGACTATGGCAGATCGAGACCGAGGGTGTCTTAAGTGACGAGGACGTTGTGCTCAAATCAATACCGCAGCAGCAATTTCTGTCCATTCGGGAAACGGTTCCGACCATATCCGATGGTTTCGCTCTCATCTACGACATCCACCGGCTGCTTCCGGTACGTACTGAACAGCATATTCTGGGGAATTTCGCGGTACTTTTCCATTCAGGAGAATTCGTCACCGAGAACATTGATGTTGAGATAGGCTTTCTGCTAGCAGGTCCTTTTCTGGACACAGTAGAGATTTCAGGCGGACGAGTAATGACTCAGCGAACCTTACCCGCCGTCGAGACAATGGCAACGCTGGCCCGCGTCGGAATCTACAACGACAGCGTCGGGCATTATGGGGCAATGGGAACATGGATGGAACGACATGACTTTCAACTGGATGGCCCCGGCTGGGAAGTTTTTCTTGATCCATTTGAACCCGGCAAGGAAGATGAGGCCGTGGTCGAAATCCGATTACCCGTCAAAAAACGTACATCGCACACAATTTGAGGCGAATAAGATGAGACGTGTTGATAAAAACAAGTTTGGACCGTGGGCAGTTGTGACCGGAGCATCATCCGGCATCGGCAAGGAGTTTGTCCGGCAGCTCGCCGCCAGCAGCATCAATGTGGTGCTGGTGGCCCGACGTCTGGAGCTGCTCGAAGAGTTAGGGCGAGACCTAGCCAGCACCTATGGAATCGAATATCGGGCGGTTGGACTTGATCTGACCAGTCTGGATTTCATGGTGGTACTGCAAAACGCGACTGATGATCTCGATATTGGACTGGTCATTTCCAACGCGGGTACAGGCATTCCCGGAGAATTTCTGACCATTGATCACAACACATTGCTTGATATGGTCCACTTAAGCGTCATCGCCCACCTGTCCATTGCGCATCATTTTGGTGATAAACTGGTTAAACGTGGACGTGGTGGTCTGGTACTTGTTTCTGCGATGGGAGCATTGCAGGGCCTGCCCTATATGGCAAACGACAGTGCAACCAATGCGTACATCATTAACCTCGGTGAAGCTCTCAATGTCGAGTTGAAGCAGTATGGTATCAATGTAACGGTCTTGATTCCCGGCGCAACCGACACACCGATTATCGACAAGTTCGGGATTGATGTGAGTGATATGCCCATCAAACCAATGTCCGTTGAACAATGTGTAGATGAGGCACTCGCGGCTCTCCAAGCCAATCACCCCATAATTATTCCGGGACGGCTAAATCGCCTGATGTACGCCATTTTGCCTCGCAGGCTTGCCGTTCAACTCAACGGCAAAATGATTGCGCGGGCATTGCAGCCATGAAACCGTTTAAAATGTCACGCAGTATGCAGATAGGTACGGCTGTTTTGGCTGCGCTGATTCGTGCCGGAGTGCCTGTTGGGCCTCTACGGTTGTTGAGCGTGCGCGGGCGCAAATCGGGCAAGATATATACTACACCTATCGCCCTTGTTGAAGAACACGGTGACCGTTACCTGGTGGCTCCCTTTGGTGAAGTCGGCTGGGTGCGCAACATCCGCGCATCCGGTCAAGGAGTGCTGCGCGGCGGGCGTTCAACGGAAATCATTCGTATCACAGAGCTAAATCACACCGATGCCGCACCAATCTTGAAACTCTTTCGCACCAGATTTGGCCTCGTGCCGTTCGTCCCGCCTTATTTTGAGGCGACACCCGAATCTCCGCTCAAAGAGTTTGAGCAGGAAGCACCTTATCATCCCGTGTTCCGCATCGAATAACACGCGACTTTGGCAAATGGTCGGGGCGGGATATAATCGAGCAGAAGCTCTACAGGATTGGAATACAGTCACGGAATGCCCACGTTCATTTACCGCAATCAGCTTGTCGATAATGTCCAGATGGAGGACATCACACCTGAGCAGCGTGCCACATTTCAGGCGCATCTGGCTTACTTAATGCAGGCTGCCAGAGACGGACTGGTAATCTTCAATGGCACCTGCACGAACTTTGCATTTGGTGTCGTGGTATTTGAGGCAAGCTCGATGGAGGCGGCCCAAACATTCATGGACAATGACCCGGCCATTGCAGCCGGACTTATGATGGGCGAATTACACCCGTTTCAGGTGACATTCCCGTCCAGTTAACGGACCCGCCCCCATGCAACAATCGGGTCAATGCGCCGCGCCAGCGACCATATCGCGTAAGTTTGTTCTTTATCGAAACCCGGTTCAAACCACAGATTGAGCATATCGTCGTCCTGTGCTTGCTGAAGGCTCATTCGTTTCAGATATCTGCTCAGGGCCGATTGCAGTTTCATAAAACTGAGCATAAGGATTATATTAAAACCCCATGCCGCCCGTCCTCAACTTGATCTTGCTCGAATATCTTTACCAGGAGCTGAGGGTTAGGTTTGATTTTCGATACGTACAATCTTTGCGACATCAATCGTCAACATCAGCGCTGAGCCAACGATATTGCTCGGTTCACTATCTTCTCCAACCGCATAAACACTGGCCTTAACCAATTCCCCCATATCAAGCGTGACTCTTTGCGAGACGTCGGCATAATTCAACACATGCCACTGTTTTGTGCCGTCTGGTTCCTGCCAGCCCGTCAACAAAACGGGGTGTTCACTTTCGACACGGGGATAGAGTGTTGTCCCCAGTGCTGCTATCAATTCCTTCTCCTGTGGTTCTGGCACAGGGGAAAACAGGGGCGATTGGGTCGTTCGGGTGGTCAGATCAAATCGCTCGGCAATCATGCGCGACAAGCGCGAACGATGATAGAGCCTCCACGATAATCCGGCCCCATCATTAATACGCCTGCGCAGCCATTTCCAGTGAGGGATGCGGTGCGGGATAGGTGTCCACTGCTGCCACAGTGTCGACTCTCCGTGGTGTCCTTTGCCAACATGAATCACCCGGCCACCGCCTTCCACAAATTGCCGCAGTTTCTGGTCGAGTCCGCTGACCTCACCGGGCGGTACAATCAGAGTCGTAACGCCGCTCCAATCATCGTCATCCCCGACAATGCGCAGCGGAAATCCATTCTGGATTAAAATCTGGCAAGCCGCAAAGAAAAACGGTGCTGTCTGGTTCCACTGCCAGCGCATCGCCTCAAAGGGATGATAGACGGCGAGCTTGGCAATCGGCTGGCGGTCATTCAGCCACGACTGCTGCCGTTCCAACCATCCATACATGCTGCGAATGGCCTCACGCTGCTTGTCATAGCGTTTATGCAGCAGCAGAGTATATTCGCCGCGATGGATAAAGGTTGTGCCGCGAATGACTACTGGACTGTTCATCGCCAGCCCTTCCGCAATCATCCGGTTAAACTGGCGCGGCTGCCACATGCGCTCGAACCCGATGCCGGAGATATAGGGCAAGGTCGTGACAGGTTTATCTACCCTGACCTGAGTGGCATTGATTGTGATGGCGTTGGCGATCACCGAGCCATCTTCCTGAATGCGCGGTAGGGAGAAATTTTCGACCATCATCGCGTTCTGCACATCTGCCAGCCCCTCAAGGTCCATGCCCATTTCAACGTAACTGTTGCGTACAATGGCATCAAAGTTGTTGGCAATGATGAAAATATCAGGTTTTAAATCGCGGGCGGTCCGTGACCAATCACGCACCGCCGCGACAGCCAATTGGGCACGCCAGCGCAAATACTGCTGCGTTTGAGCGTCGCTCACATCCAGAACGCGAGGAATAGGTGCGCCGTTGAAGGCTGCCCCATACGCATTCTGGCTGTGGATGTCGTAGCTGCCGATGAAACCCAGCGGCATTTCCGCAATATCGATCCCGATGCCACCCTGCCACGGATTATCAAAATAGATGCCGTCTGCCCCTGTATCGACCAGTTTGCGGACACGCTCACGCACCTCACCTAACCAGCCTGCATGGGCCAGTGATGTGAAAAACCGCTTCCCATAAAACGGTATCTTGCGACCATCGGCATCCTCTGCATACCAGTCTTTGTGCTCATAGCTGCCCTGCAAGACACAATTTGAGGTCTGGATATAGCCGATAATCTTGATTCCCGCGTTGTGAAAGTGATGCAGCGCCGATTGAAACGATGCCCAATCCTGTTCCTCTACTTCAGGAGGAAAGCCCCAATTGTAGGCGAGAAAGACCCAATTAAACCCCATTTCCGCAACCCGTTCGGCGGCTTCAATGGAATGCGCGAACTCATGAGTCTTATCATCAATCCCTTTGCCGGGGAATTTGACCCGCAGCATCCGGGTTGTGCCAGAGCCGCCCCACAGCATTATTGCGCGAAAGTTTGTCGTAAAAGAGTCCATGAGCGTTGTAAAATCACGGTATCAGAATACAATATATTCAAGTTTAAACGACTTCACCGGAGAATTCGAATGGTTAAACGCAACGAATATATCAAGCAGATGCAGCAGGCTCGTGATGCCAAGGTACGCGATCACTTGAGCCAGTATGCGCCCATCTGGCTTGTCCACGAGGAAGCCGATGTTGACAAAGACAGTCTGATGTTTGACATCGTGTTTCTGCACCCCACCTACCGCTGGGCCAAACGCCGCTATTGGTATGACTATTTTGCGGATGTGCTCCACCACCGGGGGCAGGTCACCCTGTCCGAGGAAGAAGCACTGGACCTGATTGCTGGCGAACCCTTTATTGAGTCTGCGTCATCCAACAGTGTGCTCTCCTACGGAGGGTGACGAAATACACACGTTTTGAGTGCCTGTGTGAACCTGATTATCTGGTAAAGACCTGTTAAACTATGTTTATACTTTAAACTGAAAAGGAGAACACATGCTCAAAGACGTTAAAGTTAGTGAATGGATGAGCAGTACCCCTGTAACCATCGATCATGAAACCCCGATTGTTGACGCTCACCAACTGATGAAGGAGCGCAACGTTCGCCGTTTACCTGTCTTGAAACACAATAAACTAGTTGGTATCGTCACGATTGGCGATATTCGTGAGGCCAGTCCGTCGGATGCAACAACCCTCAGCGTCTGGGAAATGAATTACCTGCTGTCCAAGCTAACCGTTGCGAAAGTGATGACGAAAAATCCCATTACGGTAAAACCTGATGACATGGTGAAACATGCCGCGCAGATCATGCTCGACAAGAAACTGAGCGGCCTGCCCGTCGTTAATGACCACGGTGATCTGGTTGGCATTATCACGGAATCAGACATTTTCCGCATGGTCGTTCAGAATTCGTAGAGGATTCATGCCCTGTCGAAAACTTCAGGCTTGTGCTTGCGGGTACAAGCCTTTTTTATTGGCAGGTGGTTAATGCGCTGGAAAGAAGCGGCAACGCAGCTTAAACAGGAAGTCAACGCGATATATTGGTCGGCCCGCCATCCCCGGACGTCGTGGTGGGCTAAAGTCTGGATTTTGCTGGTGGTGGCTTATGCGATCAGCCCCATTGACCTCATTCCAGATTTTATTCCGGTGCTGGGCTATCTGGATGACTTGCTGCTCATTCCCATCGGCCTCTATATCGCCATTCAGCTTATTCCGCCTGATGTTCTGGTTGAAAGTCGCAAGATGGCATCAGAAAAACCTGCGTCGTCTCTGCCATTGCTTGGTGCTGCAATAATCGTCTTTTTCTGGATCGTCGTAATTCTGCTAATAACGGTGAGCATCGCGTAAATCAGGCTAGACACAGCAACAAATTATGCTACAATGTTCCATGCATTGAGGGATAGTTTAATCGGCAGAACAGTGGACTTTGGATCCATCAGTCCTGGTTCGAGTCCAGGTCCCTCAGCACAGGACACGCTCTCAAAATGAAAGCGTGTTTTTTGTTTCCACCAGTATGACCCAGCGTCAGATGCAAGGCGGTTGACAAGTTGGTAAATGCGGTGATAATCGACCATATATTCACCCAATTCGGAGAAAGTAATCCCTCAATTTTCCCGTTAAGACCGCTGCGTTACGCCCTGCCCATTGCCAGTATACTCTTTTTTCTCAGCACTGGCCTGTTGGCTTATGGTCGTCAGGAAGACTCTACTGCGGCATGGCACATCTTTCGCTCAGATGAGAGCGGCTCGTGGAATTTGTATCGGAGTGTACCGGGTGGCGAGGCGTTCCGAAACCTCACGCCGGATGATGGCGATGTGAGTTTTCAGGGGGTGTCAGAGGATGGACAATGGGTCGTTTACCACAAGCAGGGAGGGTCTGACCTCTATCGCGCACAGCTTAATGGCAGTGCCAGAGATCAACTTACCTATCTCATGGACGATCCACCAGCGGACATCCGCCAATCCGCCAATCTGGAAGGAGTACCGTTATTTGTGGGCACAGCAGATGGCTGGTATATCGGGCAATTTAGAACCCGCATTTTTGGCATCAAAGAAGACCAATTTAAATGGCTAACACCGCCAAATGCCGATGTGGAGGGAATTGACATCGCACCGGACGGCAAATTTGTGGTCTACCAAGATTACACACAAAATATCGTCCAACTCTATCGCATGAATCCCGATGGTACAGATGCGATTGGCATCGCCCCGACCACCGAACGTTTTCAGTTCGCAGCATGGGCAGAGGATGGCCTGTATGCCTATGCCACCAGCGACGCGGGCCGACGCCTCTATCACGTCAATCTGGACGGTTCAGAACCTGAGTTGTTGTTAGATGTTGGTGTGTGGGATCGCTGGTTTGGTGTTCGTGGCGGCTGGATTTATTTTGCGAAAGAGAATCATCTGCGCCGTCAGAATATTGAGAGCGGCGAGGAACAAACCATTGCGACCATCGAAGAGGGAGAGTTGTATACGATCACGGCAGCACGTGATTGGCTGTACTACACAACGTTTAACCAGACCCTCCACGAATCAAGCCTGTTTCGTGTACGGCCCGATGGCAGCGAATTGAGTGAAGTTCTGCACACACAGTCCACTATCGATAACCTCCTGACCTCACCGGATCGCGAGTACACGATATTTCTCGGCTCCACCGAATCGTACGCCTTCAGAGGCAGTGATCGTTGGAAATTGGCGGTAGACAGCAGTTATAACTTTGCAGGCTGGACACCAGATGGAACCGAAATGATTTTTAACCCGACGCAGGTGGCCTGCCCCTGCAATGTCATGACAATGAAACCGGACGGCTCCGACAAGAAATATATCACCGATGTGAGTACGCAAGCATATTTCATCACGAAGGCCCCGATTGAAGATGAGCCGTGGATGCCATTACTTCATCTGCTTCTTGGTGCGGTTATACTGGTCGGGGCAGTTATATGGTGGCGGCTTGCCTTGAAACGCGGTTGACCCACACCACACACACCAGCGATACCACCAGTAAACCCGCCACGACCGCATAAGCCTGTACAATGCCAACCGAATCAGCCAGTGAACCGAGAATTTGTGGGGCGATTAAAATGGCTAATCCAGCGGCAAGCGATATACGACCGCTGGCAGCATCCGCTTGATGGGGACCAACTGCGCCGGTTGCTAGCGCCAGCGACATGGGAAAAATGTTGGCTGCCCCGAATCCCATAAACAGCAGACCTCCAATACTGAGGGCCGCCGAGGACGCTGTCCAAAAGGGTACAAAGCCAATAGCAACAATCATAAACGCGGCAAACTGCAAGACGGGCGTCGCTATCTGGCGTGTCAATGCGCTGCCGAGGATACGACCTGTAACAATGGTCAGGAAATAAATGCCTATAATCAGGGCGGCGGTGTCTTTGCT
Source organism: Chloroflexota bacterium (assembly GCA_022616515.1). Taxonomy (GTDB): domain Bacteria; phylum Chloroflexota; class Anaerolineae; order Aggregatilineales; family J027; genus JAKEEQ01. The sequence goes on from JAKEEQ010000057.1 coordinate 30,701, forward strand.
GACACCCACATTGTTTTCCAGAAATTCGGCAGCCCAGAAGACAATACTCCACTCAATGGACACGCCAAGCACTGTAATCAGCCAGTACCCCCAGAACAAACTCGGCAGTCGTCTAGTGCCCATCTCTGTATTAGTGTCGTCAACACTCCTGCGACGGGGGATTTTTACTCGCCGAAAAGTAATCGCCAGCACCGTCCAGTACAACATACCAACCGCAATCGCAATCCGCCAGCCGGGAACAACACCGATGATAAGCGGCGATACACTGGCCCCCATGCTGGCGACCACATTGGCTTCGGTCAGGGCAGTAGCCCGTCGGCTGCCGTGATGATCGGCAAGTGTCGCCTGCACCACGACCAGAATCAGGCTGCCAAATAATCCCATCAAGAACATCGCCGTGATGGTGAGGATGGCCTGCTGTCCCGTCACCAGCAGCACCGCGCCTGTCATCATCACCACACCACCCAGCCAAAAGGCACGCTGGCGAGTGAGCATGGTCACAATTTGATCGCCAATCAACCCGGCAATCACCAGCCCCGACGCAAATGCACTGAAGTGAAAACCGCGGACGGTGTAGGAAAGATGCAGTTCATCGCCTAAGAACGGCATTATCGGGCCGGGAGCTGCCTGAAAGAAAGCGTATGAGGCCAGCATAAAATACATCAACCATGTGAGACGGTCACGGGAAAAGGGTGTCAATGTGGATTGTCCTCGGACAGAGAAAGAATTCGGGAGCCACTATACAGTGAAAGTAGTAAGAAGTCACCCGGCACACTACTTGCCAGGACACTTTGATTTCGGGCATTGTCACTGCACAATGCCCCCTTCATTCCGGTACAATAGAGATGCTGAAAAACATCCGGGAACCTGTCATGAATCGTGTAGACCGCCTCTTTGCCATTCTTCTCAAATTGCAAAACCAGCACCGCCTGCGGGCACAGGACCTCGCTGACGCCTTTGCCGTCAGCAAGCGCACTATCTACCGCGATTTGAACGCGCTTAATGAGATGGGCGTACCGATCATCTCGCTGCCCGGTGAAGGCTTTGAGTTGATGGATACCTTTTTCCTGCCGCCGGTACTTTTCACGGCTGACGAAGCCGGAGCATTATTTCTGGGAGCGCGAATGCTGCACCGTCAATCGAGCGGCTATCTGCCGGGCAGCATTGACGGCGCACTGGAGAAATTGTGGGCCGTACTGCCGGATGGATCGCGACATCACATTCAGACGCTGAGTGACATCATCCAGTTTGGCTTACCCGCCAATCAATTCAATCTCGATAATCCCAAACTGTTGACCCTGCAACGGGCCATCACCGAGCGGCGCGTGATTTTTGTGCGCTATCACAGCTATGGCAGCAATGAGGTCACTGAGCGTCAGGTCGAGCCGCTGCGTCTCTACTTTTTTGGCAATCACTGGCTGTTGATTGGCTACTGCCGTTTGCGTCAAGCTGAGCGCGTTTTCCGGCTGGAACGCATGGACGACCTGACGCTACTGAATGAAGCGTTTCCGCCGCGCGAGGTGCAATTTCCAGCCCGCCAGCGTATAGAGGTGGTGGTGCGCTTTAAGCACGAAATTGTGCGCTGGGTGCATGAGCGTCAATTTGAATTTTCGCTGCAAAGTGAAGAAGATACGCCCGACGGTGTAATCATGCGCTATCGCGTACCAGACGATAAGGTGATGCCCATCAAGGCATGGATTTTAAGCTGGGGCGCGGGTGTAACGATCCTTGAACCACACTCACTGGCGGAAGACATCGCTGCTCAAGCCCGCCGGATGCTCGACAACTATCCGGTTGCTATTGGAGCAGGGGACTAACCTGTAGTTTGCCTTCCTGAATGGAGATTAATCTGACGCTAGCTGCACATATGGTGGGTCAAAGGTTCGTGCTATAGTATAAAGCGTGACTTTCCGGGAGGAAACTATATAATGCGCAATATTGTCGGTCGCTTATTCAACAATCCAGACGAAAATCCACAATCATCGGGCGAAAACGCACTGAGTGATGTTGATGCCAACGCTGAACTCTCCAAACAATACGCAAAAACTGCCAGCGCAATGGCAAAACGCTTTGCTCCACGCAGCCGCAGTAGATCGGACGAGGAAGTAACCGTACCGGGACAGGTGCAGAGCATCGAGAAACTGGATGATGGCGTCAAGGTGAATAGTGATCGGGCGGCGCTTGCCATTACGTTCAAAACCCCGAACCTGATTGAGGTGCGTCTGCGGGCCAACAAGCAGTTCCGCGAACCTTTCTCCTATGCGATTGACCCGGCCTTTTCGCCGGAACCAGTGGAATTCCTGATAAATGAAGCGCCGGAAGCCGTCAACATCACGGCTGGCAAGTTTATGATTACAGTGGAACGCCGCCGCACTCGTTTGATTGTCAAATATGAAGATACCGCTGTACTCAGTAGTGGAACATTTCAGTGGCAGGATAGCAATATCAAATTCAGCCGGGATTTGCCGGAAGGCGAATATTGTCACGGGTTGGGGGAACGCGCTTATGGCCTTAATTTGCGTGGCAAAACATGGGCGCTGTGGAATAAAGACCCCTTTGACATGACGAATGGCTACATGCGCGAAACCGACCCCATCTATTTCAGCATCCCCTTTTATTTTGGCCTCCACAAAGATTATGCAGTAGGCATTCTGTGGGATAATCCGGCACGCGGCGAGGTTGATCTGGGCGAAACGGACCCCGTCGTTCAAACCTTCATGGCTGAAGATAACGAACTGCGCCTGTACATTATCGCGGACAAGACCCCGCAGGTTGTCTTGCAGCAGTATATGGACCTGACGGGGCGACCACCGCTGCCACCGATATGGGCGATGGGCTATCACCAATCACGCTACAGTTACCGTTCGCCGGATGATTTTCGCTATATTGCCCATCAACTTCGCTCACGCCATATCCCGTGCGATGTCCTGCATTTTGACATTGACTACATGGAGCGGTTTCGCGTATTCACCTGGAATCGCGACACGTTCGGCGATATGAAGTCACTCGTTAACGAACTGCATAAACAGGGTTTTCGCTGCGTAGCGATTGTTGACCCCGGCATCAAAGCCGATGAAGGCTACTCGTCATATATTCATGGGGCACGCGCCAACGCTTTTATCACCTATCCCGACGGCAGCCTGTTTATTGCCCCGGTCTGGGCAGGCGATTCAGCCTTTCCCGATTTCAACAGTGAGCGCGGACGGTCATTCTGGGCTAGGGAAGTCGCGAGTTTTATCGAAAAGACAGGCTTTGATGGGCTGTGGAATGACATGAATGAGCCGACTATTTTCCTGCCGGGTATTCCGGGTACATTTCCCGATTACCTGCCGTCAGATTGGGAAGGCAATGGCAAACGCGATCATGTCGCCGGACCGCACAACACGTATGGTGCACAGATGGCGCGGGCGACTTTTCAGGGCATGAAGCAAGCCAATCCTGAGAAACGAGCCTTTAATCTAACGAGGGCGGGTTATGCGGGGTCGCAGCGATACACCGCCTCGTGGACGGGCGACAATACATCTAATTGGGACCATCTGCGTTTATCAATCAGTATGCTGCTTAATCTTGGTCTCTCCGGCATGTATTTCACCGGGCCGGACATCGGCGGCTTCTTCGACATTCCTTCGCCAGAACTATATGTCCGGTGGATGCAAGCTGCCAGTCTGTTTCCCTTCTGCCGCACCCACACCGTTAAAGGGTCACCATCTCAGGAACCGTGGTCATTTGGTGACGAGATGGAGACCATTTGCCGCAAGTTCATTGAGCTGCGCTACCAACTGCTGCCCTATCTGTATTCGAGTTATGTGAAAGCCTGCAAGGATGGCATCCCGTTTATCCGCCCAACCTTTCTCAATGAACCGCGTGACCCACAGACCTTCGGGCAAGATGATGTTTATATGATCGGTGACGAAATGCTGGTAGCTCCTGTGGTTGAAAAAGGAGCCACCTCAAAGACGTTTTATCTACCGCGTGGTATGTGGTTCAACTGGTGGACGCGCCGCATCACACCCGGCGGACGCCAGATAACCATAGATGCGCCGCTGGGGGAAATGCCCATCTACGTCAAAGCCGGGGCCGTCATCGCAACCTATCCGGTCCAGCAGTTTGTTGGGGAGAAAACGGTGGAGGAACTACACCTGAACGCCTTTGCTGGTGTGCTGGAAACCACCTTTTACGAAGATGCCGGTGAAGGCATGGCATATCTTGATGGGGATTATCGCTGGTCCTATTTCTCCACAAAGTTCATGCCGGGCAATGTGTTTGCCGTTGAATGGCGTACAGCAGGTAATTTCAAACCATCCTACCGGCAGGCGCGGCTTGAAGTTATTGGCATTACCGAGGACCCGGA
>JAKEEQ010000058.1 GCA_022616515.1 Chloroflexota bacterium
CATGGCGACGCGAAAAAAATGGCGGATGCGCTAGGCCTCACGACATGGGAAGTCAGCCTGAGCCACACCGAGACACATGCCATTGCAATGGTGGTGGCTATGGGAACGAGAGACCCAGCGCAGATACTTAAGTGTCCGTTCTATAAACAGATGATTTGACATTCATTGGGGTATTAAGAATGATGATGAGAATATGTGGCATCATTTCCGCACTAATTTCCATAGTAGTTGCTACTGTCCTCTGGTTGGGATTCGATTCACTGTCGGATGCGCGGCCTGAACTTGGTGATATTGAGCTATTTGAAGATGCAAATTGCATAGAAAGTTGCTGGCAGAACCTACATCTGGGAGAAAGTACTGTCAATGAACTTGAACGCTTTGTTGAAGAAACTGATTATTTTGAGGTCGAAGCAAGCATACTTGATACTATTCATGAAGGATTTGTGTTATACACCTTTTCATACCCTGGTAGCTCAATAAGTTTTTTGGTTGAGAATGACATACTTGTCTCAATCGGATTTTTCGGTGTTTCAGGGGTATCTCTTAAAGAAATCGTTGATAAGCTAGGAGAGCCACCCTATTTTGATTCTGATTATGGTTACGACTATCGTAAGGATCAACTGGTAGGTTGGATTGAGCTATACTACCCGGAGAAAGGTTATTATTTTAATATCGCAGCTCCGGCAAGCAGATTGTCCTCCGCAGAAATTAATGTATGTTTTTCCGAGCAATCCAGTGTTGATCACATAGAAATATTCCCTCCGAATACTATTGAGACTATGTTGACCCTTGGCCCAGCTTATCACTTTAAAAATCTAGCAGAGAGCGATGTTGAAGAATACCTTGCCAGACTTGATACATGGACAGGCTACGGGTGTACAGTTATTCCATCAAGATGAACAGATTACTTTGAGAAGCAAATTAACCATAGGGCATACTACGCGATTGCAATGGTGGTGGCGCTGGGAACGTGACAGATCATAATTAGCTGGTAGCAACGAGCACAAGCGCCGTTTTTGTGGCACAATGGGGCCAGATTGAAGGAGGTAATGATGGGATTTGCACCTGTAGATTTTTTATTTGACGACATCCTTGAGTTTCTGTCGTCTACACCTACCCCTTTGCAGATCATCGACTATCAGCCACCACAGCATCTTCAAGAGCGGTTAAGTGCATTGCTTGAGAAAAATCGGCACAACCGATTGACTGATTCCGAAGCTACCGAGCTAGATGAATTTCTGCGAATGAATCGCTTCATGAGCCGACTCAAATTGAAGGCAAGGCAAAAAGATAAATTGAGCCGTTAACCCCATCTGGCAAAGTCACCGTTGTCTTGTTGCGTCTGAATGACCAAGATCTCCATCTGTTGATTACAGCAGGGCGATATCCATGTTCCTCCTAGTCATGGAGTGATGTCAGCCTGAGCCACACTGAGACTCATGCGATTGCGATGGTGGTGGCGCTGGCGACTTAATTTGACCGGGCGCAGCGAAAACCGATGGTCCTGCTGTTAAAACTTTGCGTGAGATGAGACTTGTCGGCGGCGCGGAAGAAGGCATAGTCGAGGGATTCGACTGACCCGCCCCGAACGACACGTTCCACCCACGTCCCACTGCGTTCAAGGTCCTCACGTCCATCGTCTATCCGATAAGGATACCGGGATTCGATACGAGGCGTACCGCGATCATCGTAAATAGTATTGACCCACTCGGCAGCGTTCCCCGCCATATCATAGGCATCCACCCATGATTTGCCTTCTGGTCGTGTGCCCACCGACGACATTCCTACACCCGCATCATATACAAAGGACACAGCCGCATGATCTTTGTAGCGGTTGCCCCATGGAAAGGTGAGGCTGTCCGGTCCACGCGCCGCATATTCCCATTCAGCTTCGGTGGGCAGCCGCACGCTATCCAACCATTCATCATTGATATTGCCATCACGCATGTTGCAGAAATCACGGGCTTCAAACCATGTCACATTGGTACGTGGCTGACTAGCACTCTCAAACTCTGGCTCATTTTCCGCCACGCCATTGAATCGCTCGAACTGCTCATTGGTGACTTCATAGCGGTCAATCCAAAATGGCTTGTCAAAACACACCTCGTTGAGCAATTCAGGATTGGCAGTGATCTCGTTGTAGTCAAATGAACCGCCCATGTAAAAGCAGCCTGCGGGGACGTGCACCATCTCCACGCCGTCAAACTCCTGGATCACGGGCTGCCATGTATTTAATTTCGCCACCTGTGTCAAGGTGGCGATAAAAGCCTCGGGCGTGATGGTGTTTTGCGCCAGCGGGATAATCACCCCGCCCGATGCCAGCGTCGCCACACGATCTTTCTGGATGGCGAAGAAGGTCGATTCGGCTTCGACGGTGGCCCTGGCGTTTTGGGAATTGATGGTGGTGATACCTGCGAATGCCGCCACCAGCAGCAGCAGGAATATCACCAGCACGAGCGTCATAGAGGCCCGACGCAGGCGTCTGGTCCGCCGTTCCTGTTCGTCAGCCAACCGCTTGAGTTCATTTTCGGCTTTGCGGCTCTCCGCGATATAGGTGCGGTGCATGTCCGTCGGCTGTGGGTCTTCGTCGCCAGCCTCTGCCAGCCATTTTTCAGCGGAGAGGAGGTCATCGGAGCGCAGGAGATAGCTCGGATTGCGTCCGCTTTTCTCCCATTCGCGAATCCACAGCAGCAGGCGGGTATGCATTTTGATGTACTGCGGGTCCTTGTCGATGGTCTCGATGAGTTCCGCAAAGGCTTTATCAATCGTGTCCTGCAAAAATTCCAGATACTGTACGGTTTTGAGGTATTCCCAATTGTCGCGGGCGAGGTCTTCCCAGCTCTGATTAAACCAGCCTGCGATAATGTCAGGATGCAGTTTACCGTCTTCGGTTTCGATGGGCAGGTAAATCACCGGGATGATGCGCTTGTTGTGTTTACGTGCGTGTTCAATTTCGCGATTGCAGTACTCCGATTTCAGCGCTTCGGGGGTGATAACCAGGATGAAATTTTCGGATGTCTCGATGCCCTCACAGATTTCCTCCCACCACTTCGTGGAGTAATCAATACCCTGCCAGTCCACCCAAACGGTGCGCCCGTCGGCCTGCAATTTCTCAAAAAGCTGCCGTACAAAATCGGTGTCACGCCGCGAATAGGAAATGAAGGCATCGTTCATCGGTAGCTGCTCCCTGATCCTCAACACATGAAATAAGTGTACATCGAATCAGGATTCAGCGAGTCAAGGAGAAATCATGAGGGGGTATATTCCGTTTCGAGTATCGACATAAACACCAGCGACACATACGCGCCATCGATTAGCAGCGCATCCCGCCAGATGCCCTCTTCGATAAAGCCTTCCGATTGATAGAGACTCCTCGCCCGCTGATTATATGTCATCACGTCCAGCCACAGGCGGTGTTTGCCCCACTCCTCGAACACAATGCGTTTAATGGCGCGGAGCGTTTGTCGCCCATAGCCGTGACCTTTTGCCGAGATGACCATCCGGGCCAATTCAACCGCGCCGTGCGGACTGGTCAGACCGTTCAAGATCACATAGCCGACTCGCTGACCATTTATCTCAACAATCCAGTGCCCGCTGTCCGCATTTTCTATCGTGACAAGATGCCGTTCACGGGACCATTGCAGGATGAAGCGGCGGTTGTCGGGATGCTGTTCCTGTTCCAGCACGAAATCGAGGTCAGCGGGTGTGGTGGGTTGCAACATGAAGCTCATGTGTTCGCCGTGGCACTGAAGCAGAAGATACAGCCACAATAGAGGACAATGACGGCAGCAAACGGAGCCACAATTCCGCTTGCGATCGCGCCGCCCCAGCCTAGCCTGTAGGCCGCTTTTACTACAAGCGTGTAAAGGTAGAGGATATAAAACGCTACACCGAATAAAACGATGGCTAAAATGCAGTATGCGGCCAGAAACAATGCTTCTGACATTAAAAATAGCAAAATAATCAGCGGAGCGAGGACAATGGCCGCTATAAAATAGGCCATCGAGTATGCCGAGTTCAGAGTAAATACGCCGTATACAAGTTTTTCGAAATCCCCGTTCCCTTGAAAGGCCGATGTGGCAACGGTGTGGACTACGAGCAGTATGACGGTCAGCATGATGATATTCGCTAGAATGCCGATAGGACCAAAGATACAGTAAAAAGTCATGAGGTTTTCTGGAGCCAACTCCGACATTTCCACCTGTCGGGTGGTGTTCGGATTATTGAAGCCCGGTGAAGTCTGTGTATTGTTCTCGAAAGTGTCTTCCGGCAACTGCGGCAAAAAGATCAACATGAGAACCACAGAAATAGCAAGGATGACGCCATTAACAATGGCATACCAGCGGTAGGCATGACCATAGTTAGCCGTTGGTTCATTGAGCAGGTATGCACACTCATCTTCGCTGCCCATGCGCAAGAAGTCGGGAAATATCTCATGCCAGCGGCGCGGTCCCTCATCCTGCCACTTCGAATTATTCCCCTGCGAATTGTCGGAGACGTCGCTCTCCCAATTGGCATTATGCTGGCGAAAGGATTCAGATTCTTCATTTCCGGGTGGCATCATAGACATTGAATGCTTCCTGAGGAGATATTGGGGACTTTTACCCTTAATATTTTGTATTGTACTACAAATAGTCAGTAAGCCCTAATTAGCCCCTATCTATTCAGCATCCACTGAATACGATCATACGAGATGAGGTAGTGCCCGATGACCACTACCGCGAAAATCACGGCGATTGTCGAACGGTCCGCCAGCACCAGCACGGCAATCGCGCCGCCAGCTCGGGCACGCGTCCCTCCCGGCCTCAGAGCCGCGGCTCCACCCACTCCTCGCGGTTCACGGCGTCGGTCGCGTACTCGACCGCCACCCACAGCGCC
>JAKEEQ010000059.1 GCA_022616515.1 Chloroflexota bacterium
TCGCTGCCGCACTGGACACCATCGCTGCTTCCGACGCCCTGGCTTGGTTCCGCCACTGTGGTTATCCTATATAGGGTCAATTATTATGAATAACGCTCTAGTGATCCACTCCAACAATCTCGTATCTTCGCGTTCGCAAATGATCAATCTATCACTTATTTTGACAGTCACGGGAACGCTTTACTGCAACAGGTTCCAGCATCCGTATTTCGCGGTTCACCAGATGAAAAGGCTATTCTTGGCATAGAATATGATTAGATTTGGTCAGGCATTCCCTTTCATCTCTGGATATACAATACTATCACACATACCACCAAACAATATGAGCTCAGTGGCCCCGGATCAGAACGATATAGCATCAGTTGGTCTCCCGGCAGCGAGTTTGTTCTAGTGAATCCATTTGAGAATATTCTGATCTTTTCACAGGAGGGCGACATTCTCTGGAAGTTTCCGCCCTTTAATCTCACAACTCGTTATGGCTCTCAAGCCTTTGACTGGGTGCGCTGTGATATATACGAACGATGGGGAGATATTGAGGTGGTTGATCGGGGCCGGGCGGAAAGAGGGTGAATTGTGTGTTGTTCTTGTCTCTACGCCCCTTTAATCCCGTGCCAGAACGATAATCTCCGGGTGCTGCGGGTGGACTTTGACGGCAATAGTATCCCCCTGTCGGGGAATCTGGTTGTAGGTCAGATACTCGGCTAGCTGCGCCTCGTAATCCGCTGCGCCGGGACGCATCACGCCCAGACGCATCTGGTACTCGTACTTAAGTGTGGGAGGGCGTATGGAAAAGGGGCGCAATGACAGGATAAGACGCAGATGGCTTCGCCTGCCCGAATGCCAGCCCGTCCGTTCAATTTCCAGTACGATTGCTGTTGCAGGTTGGCCGTTTACACGAGCCTCGCGGTATGCCAGAGGTGTATCGGCCCGACTAAGCCGCCGCCAGAACACAACGATGATTCCAATGAGGCAGACGACGTACAACACAGACAGGACGATATAGGGGAGGAGGTTATCAGAAGGGTCCAGAGTAACAAAGCCCAGCGCATACAGAAGATGGAGGACTATCATGAGTCCGCCAAAGATAGCCCACTCCTTCATCATTCTGAAAAAACGCTGCCATCCAAGATTATCTTTAACCTTCATTTTCCCAACCTTGCCACACAGGTATCCGCGTAAGTCGAGGGGCGATAAGTGCGTTACAAATTGCCTTTGAGAAAATCCCGGATGGTACTAACAAAGTGTTCGCGGGTGTCCAGCATGGGGAAATGCCCGGCGTCTTCGATGTAATCAATATAAGCGTGCGGCACACCGCTTTTTAGTGCATGGCGCTGGTTGGGATGGACGATAATATCTTTGCGCCCGTAAATACCCAGCACCGGCATGGTGAGTTTATCCAGATCCGCCGTTAAGTCGGTATCGCGGAGTGTGCCGATACTCTGAAAAAAAGACTCCATCGTCACCTGCGAAATATCGGAGGACATCATCCGGGACATCATCCGGCCATCTTTCGCCATAAAGCGGCTGTATACGCGCAGAAACATGCGTAAAAGCGGAGGTGAACGCCATACCAGAAAAGCAAAGGCGGGGATACCCGATAATTTAAGTAAAAGGTTGAGGGAATCGCCGTTGACGGGTGAACCGATGCAACAGGCTTTAACCACCTTGTCGGGATAGCGGATGCCAGTGCTGAGGGTAACTGTGCCCCCCATACTGTGCCCGATGACTGCCGCTTTGGGGATGCCCAGTTTATCCATAAACTGGTTGACCATCTCCACAAACGTTGTGACCTTAAACGAATTCAGGTCCTTTTTTTCGCCGATACCCCGGCTTTCCCCGAAACCAAAAAAATCCAGCGAATACGTCTTATATTCCTTGCCGAGTTCCTCAATGGTTGGACGCCACAGTGACCACGAGCCGAGCCAGCCATGCAGGAATAAGACAGGGCGACCACGTCCGTAGGTCTCATAGTGAATGATGCCAGCGTGAGGGGGTTCAGTTACCAGTAACGGCAAGAGTGTCCACCTTAGTTATGCACACACGAATACAAGCACGACTACATGCAACCTGAGCAATATTTTAGCTGTAGAACCAGACGTGTGCAACTAAGCATCCATCTCTTCGAGGATAGAGTAGAGCAGTTCCAGCAGCACTTCCTTGACCGTTTCTTTGTCGCGGGCAACACACGGCAGCAGCTTCACATTATCGTCTTCAATGCGCAGCGCGATACGCAGGTCATCCGGCTGCCAGGCATCGGGATGATCTTGCTTGTTGGCGGCTACCACATACGGTGTTGGTGCATAAGCGCGGAACGTGTCGAGAATGCTGCGGGCCTCTTTGAAGGTCTCTGGCTTGGCGCTGTCCACCATCACTACGAAGCCAAGCATACCTTCGGCGAGAATCTCCCACATGAAGTCGAAGCGACGCTGGCCGGGGGTACCAAACAGGTACAGGACCAGATCATCATCGACCGTGATGCGACCGAAGTCCATCGCGACCGTTGTTTGATCCTTCTCCATGGCTTCCGCTTCAGAATGGATGTCACTCTCCGTCGAAACAACTTCGATTTCACTGATGGACTTAATAAATTCTGTCTTACCGGCACTGAATGGTCCGGTGATGACCATTTTAACTGTTTGCATGGGACTTTCCAGCATCCCCTTCTTTAGTCTAGTCCTCACGAGGGAGGCACGGGATAAATACGATGATTAGATTTCCTTGATCCGGGAAATCAGGCGGTTGACCACTGCCCGGCTCGGTGTTTCTGGTCGAATCGGCGATAGACGACCTGTTTGACGTTTCTTGTCAACCTGCGGCTTGATAATCGTTACCAGACCGGCTTGCATCAACTGATAAACAATCTGTCGTATTTCAGTATCGGTCAAATTACAGGCTTTGGCAATCTGGCGAATGGTATTCTTAGGATTTATGAAACCAACCACCTGCCATTCCTTCTTGCCTAGCTGAACATCCTTGAATTTTTCGCCGGGGTCATCCGGGAATTTCAGGGCCAGGTCCAGATTAGGAATCTCATCTTCGAGTTTCAGCCGCTCTTGCTGCTGCTTAATACCCTGGATGATAACATTCTTCAGATCAATTGGCACGAGAATACGGTCGTTGGGAGCATCGGCTTTGTCAACAAACTCGAAAGGTTCCGTTTTCCAGTTCATTAAATCAAAAACAACATTGACCATATGCCGTTGCAGGCTGCGGACAATGTCGTTCTTGGTCACATAATTGGCATTAATCAAGCGCAGTGCCAGACCTTTATCATCAAGGCCAGTGGCACGCTGTTTGATAGCTTCTGCTTGCTTAATGGTTAGCTTCCCTGAACGGCTCAGGACACTTGCCAGATGCCCGTCGATGGTGTTGATATTTGCGAAGACAAGTTTGCCTTCACGAAACGCCA
>JAKEEQ010000060.1 GCA_022616515.1 Chloroflexota bacterium
CCTTATTCCTATCCAGCTTCACTTCGCGCCCTTATTATCTTAAAAGTGTCCCTCCGCCAGCCATGCTTGGGGGGAGATGTCGCGCCAGCGACAGAGGGGGGATAAATTTCCCCAGCGCCGTAAGCTGTTCGCCTATCGCCCAAAACCATCCCCTCCCTAACCCTCCCCATGAATGGAGAGGGAATCACTCACCTGCTGTTTTACCCTTCTGGAGCCGTTTTCTGCTTAAGTTTACACGCATGGGACGGGATACATCCCGTCCACCGCAACCGTCTCAGAAACGTTGATAGAAGGGGTTTTCGTTGAGGTTACATGTCGTCATTCATGCGATGCGAAAAAAGTGTACCCCCGCCAACCATACGTGGGGGAGACCGTGCTGCACCCGTTGTCTACTACGACAAATGGAGTAGCTACGGACGGGTGAGGGGTCAATAAAGGTCAACACCTGCGATACAATTCACATTTTGCGTACCAAATTTTCTCCAGATTAACCGCCTGCCTGCACATCGGAACGTGGTATAATTCGGACAGCTAGGAAATGGATTTCAGGAGCAATAGGACCCCCATGTCTGTCACAGTACATTCACTTGATAAATTGAAAGAAGAACTGGAACGCTGGGAATCAAACACCCTCAAAAAGACGCTCGATAAGAAGCCAGAGCGCATGAAGCGGTTTATGACCGAAAGCAGCCGCGACATCGACCCGCTCTATACCCCCGCCGACATCCCGCAGCTAGATTATCTGGACGACCTCGGTTTTCCGGGCGAATATCCCTACACGCGCGGCGTCCATGCCAGCGGTTATCGTGGTCGCCTGTGGACGATGCGCATGTTTGCCGGGTTTGGTACAGCGGAAGAAACCAACGAACGTTTCAAATATCTGCTGGAACAGGGCAACATGGGCCTCAGCATCGCCTTCGACCTGCCGACCTTGATGGGCTACGACACCGATGCTCCGGAAGCCCTCGGTGAGTTTGGCAAATGCGGTGTGGCAGTCTCCTCGTTGCAGGATATGGAGATTTTGCTGGCGGACCTGCCGCTCGATAAGGTCTCGACCTCAATGACCATTAACAGCCCGGCCCCCATCATCTGGGCCTATTATATTGCCGCCGCCGAAAAACGCGGTGTGCCCCGCGCCCAACTACGCGGCACAACACAAAACGACATCCTAAAGGAGTTCACGGCGCAGAAGGAATATATCTTCCCGCCCAAGCCTTCCATGCGGCTGGTGACGGATACCATCGAATTCGGCACACATGAAATGCCGGAGTGGAACACCATCAGCATCAGCGGTTATCACATCCGCGAAGCAGGCAGTACCGCTGCGCAGGAACTGGCCTTCACACTGGCCGATGGACTGGAATATGTGCGCTGGGCCTTAGAGCGCGGGCTGGATGTTGATGACTTTGCGCCGCGCCTGTCATTCTTCTTCAATGTGCATAACGACTTCTTCGAGGAAATCGCCAAGATGCGGGCCGCCCGTCGCATCTGGGCACGCGAGATGAAGGAAACCTTCGGCGCGAAGAATCCGCGTTCACTGTTGATGCGCTTCCACAGCCAGACCGCCGGGGTATCCCTGACAGCGCAGCAGCCGGAAATCAATATTGCGCGGGTGGCAATTCAGGCACTGGCCGCCGTCCTCGGCGGGACGCAGTCGCTGCACACCAATTCGATGGATGAAGCACTGGCGCTGCCGAGTGCCCACGCCGTCAAAATTGCGCTGCGCACCCAACAAATCATCGCCCACGAAACCGGCGTCACCAATACCATTGACCCGCTGGGCGGTTCCTATTTCATTGAGAAGTTGACGAACGATATGGAAGCCGAGGCGTACGAATATTTCCGCCAGATTGACGAACTCGGCGGCTTGATTCCCGCCATTGAACAGGGCTTCATCCAGCAGGAAATCGCGGATGCGGCCTTCCAGCACGCGATGGAAGTCACCAACAATGAGCGCATCATCGTCGGCGTCAATAAATATGCGTCTACCGAGCCAATGCAAATCCCGATTCTGGAAATGGACCCGGAAGGACATGATAAGCAGGTGGGCCGTTTGCAGAAATTGCGCCTCGAACGAGATAATGATAAGGTTCAGGAAGCACTGACGGCATTGGCGGATGCCTGTGAGCATAACCGGAATGTGATGCCGTATTTGATTGATGCGGCGAACGCTTATGCGACGCTTGGTGAAACGGTCGATGTGATGCGTGAGGTATTCGGGGAATATCGCGAGAAGGCGATTATTTAGAGCCAAACCCGCGACACCTGTAGGGACACAGCAATGCTGTGTCCGCCACCATCAACATACGACCAATGTGGCGAAAGCACGCCATTTACCCGGTGAATTCGGGAACTTGCATCAGTACATTTGGTTTGACCAGACGGGGAATGTATTCTCAGGCACATTTTGCTGAAAAGGTAACATCAATGTGCCTTGATTCAAGCCTGCCCTGTGAAGCGGCGAAACAGTTTATATAGTGCTATTACGCTATCGCCCGGCAAATAGTCAGAGTTCAACGAAGGAAAATGCCACCATGCCCACCGTTACCATCGAGCGCATTCAGGGTCACCGGAACGCCCTGTTGATGACCTGGCAACACGACGTTGATAAGGATGACGTTGGCCCCGCTTTTCAGGAAATCACCGACTTTCTCAACGTCGCACCGGATCAGGTTTACGTGGTGGTGGATTTGCTGCAAAATCCGCGCTTCCCGATGGTGGAGACAATGCGGCGGGCACTGGCTGGCCCCTACGACCACCCCAAAATGCAGGCATGGCTGGTAGTGGGTTCCAATCGGCTGGCCCGCCAGATAGAAAATTTCCTGTCGACGGTGACAGGCAAGAAAAATGTGTACTGGTTTGACACAATTGATGAGGCAATGACGCATTTACAGCAACAAACAGGGCGATAAAGGAAAGCACCTCGTGATTATAAATGTTCTACCGCTCTTCCCCTCCGGCGCTTTGCGCCACCTCCCCCATGAATGGAGGAGGTTAATTTTAAGCTCGATGAGTTCCCTCTCCAATTCTCCCCATTTATGGGGAGATGTCGCGCTAGCGACAGAGGGGAAGGGAGAGTTAGGGTGGGGAAGCAAGGACGTATTGCTGGGCCGCCATGATCAATAAAAGACACCGATAGACTGTCCGCATATTAAAGGGGTAAAAAATATTCATGTATCTCGCTGTAGTTAGCTATCCGCGCCTGCCAGAAGGCGCACGCGAAGGCATCGCCTTCATCCGCGAACAATATCCGATGCTGGAGCGCGACCCGGTACCGCCCTACTTCACGCTGGTATCGCCTAACAACCAGATTAGCGAAGGCGAGTTGATTGCCCACGTAGAAAATATCGCGTACCATTTTTCCCCGATTCCGTTTATGCTGCGCTGCGCCATCCCGGTCTACGATGGCGAACTGACTTATATTTATTTGCCACCGGACGAAGGGTTTAGCAAGGCGGTGTTTTTGTATAATGCACTCTATACCGGCATTCTGGAGCCGTATTTGCGGCTGGACAAGCCATATATCCCGCGCATTACGCTGGGCTACACCGAAGATACCCGCCTTGCCAAACAAATCGCCGATCAACTTAACGAACGTGCTTTTGAAATCAGGGGCTTGATTGAGTCGCTGGGCGTCATTGGCCTGACCGACGGCAAATTCCAGACGCTTGCCCACTTCAAACTGTAAGGAACGATGATGGCCCTCAGCGTTGTTAGTTTTCCGCTGTTACCTGAAGCCCCCCTGGAATGGATCGACTCGCTGCACGACCTATACCCCGAACTCGGTTACGACCCAATCCCGCCCCATGTCACATTTATCTTCCCGACCGAGCACATTCACGAAGATACACTGATTAATCACGTTGAGGTAGTCGCCAATAACTTTGCGCTGATTCCGTTTACGGTGCGCTACGCCATGCCGGTGTGGGATGCCATCTCCGAGCGCGGCTATATTTTCTTTACACCCGATGAAGGCTTCAGCGACATTTGTTTGCTGCATGATGCGCTGTATAGTGGCCCGCTGAATCCGCTCCTGCGGCTGGATGTGCCATATATTCCCCACATCACGCTCGGCTTCATTGAGGACATGAACTACGTCAAGCGGGTGTGTGATGACATCAACAACAACGCCTTTGAGTTTGAGGGCATGATACAAAAACTTGATGTCCTGTACATTGGTGATAGGATAGAGACTATTGCCAGCATTCAACTGTAAGGACAGGCGTTATGCATCTGGCTGTGGTATGTTATCCCGATCTGGTTGAGGGAGCGCGGGAATGGATTGAGGATTTGCGAGCGCAGTATGCCGGGCTGCAACATGATCCACTGCCGCCCAACATGAATCTCGTCTATCCCGTCGCCAACATCGATTCGACCAAACTCATCGAGCATGTGCAGTATGTAACCGAATCGTTTAAGCCGTTTCGATTCGTGGTGCGCTGCGCCATCCCGCTGAAAGATACCCTCAGTCCCTCAACCTATGTCATGCTGCCGCCAGACGAAGGCTTCAGCGCGGTGGTTTTTCTGCATGATGCGCTGTATTCGGGTCTGTTGGCGGAACATCTCAGCGATGACGCGCCATTCATCCCGCATGTGGCGGTTGGCTATACCGATGATATTGATTATGCGCGGCGGATCGTGGATGACATCAACGGCGTCGAGTTTGAGATGGAGGGTATGGTGCGTACCCTTGATATTTTGCATATCGGAGACGATGACATCAGGACCATCTCGCGTGTTGAATTGTAGATGTAGATCGTTAACCACACCGGAAGCCAAAGCTGCTCCTCCCGTTTGGTCTCACGATAACCTGAAACTTTGATAAAATAGATGTGAGAGCAGGTGATAAACATCAGAGGAACCCCACCAATGGCGACGATTGAGAAGATGACACTGGAAGAGTTGCAGCAGTTGATCGATACACGTATTGACCAGCGCCTCGCTGCCCTGCTGGGTAAATTTGAAATGAATGAAGAAGATCTTTTCAGCGATGAAGAACTGGACACCCGTACCTGGGAGCAGGTTAAAGAGGATATAGAACGTAATCGCTGGACACCGCCACCGGGGGCTAAGTCTTCATTGGAGCTGCTGCGCGAAGATCGAGATAGTTGATGGCGGTTTATGTCGTTGATGCGAGTGTCGTCATTGAATACCTCGTGACCGGGCCTCCGCTTTGACGCATCAACAGTGACTATAAAATTCTCTCTTATCAGAGTGCGCGGCTTGCTCTGAAGTCCAAAACTATAGATTGCGGGTTTCGCTGACGTTATAAATCACCGTCTGTTTGTTGTGGGAAATGCAGCCCGCAATCGCCTCCTTGAAGCGTTTCACGTAGCTGGCATGTTCATGACCTTGCAGGGTGTTCTCATTTTCCCATTTCTGGAGAAATACGAACTTGAATGGGTTTTCAATATCAGTCAACACTTCAAATTCAAGGCAGCCACTGTCTGCACGTGAATCCTCAATGAATTCTGGCAGATGCTTCAGGAATTCGTCACGCTGACCGGGCTTGATGAAGATAGTGGCTTTGAGGATAATCACGGCTGCTTTGCTCCCTGTTTTTTAAATATTATACACCTACCCCAATTGAGCAATCGCCAGCAGATTGCCCTCACTGTCTTTAAACCACGCCACGCGATCTGTGCCAAAGTCTGCAATACCATTGGCGAATTCAACGCCGGGAAAATTGTAGACTTCAAAAACAACCCCACGTGTTTCCAGCCAGTGCTTCGTTTCCTCGATATCAGCAACAAGCCAGGTCATCAGGCTGTATTGTCCTTGACCAGCGCTTTCAGACTCTACAAGGGAGAAAGCGCTGTCGCCAGAGCGATAAATAACGGCGTATTCATGTTCATAACTTGGCGTCAGCCCTAATTTCTCACCATAAAACTGCTTGGCGCGAGTCATATCCCTAACTGGAATAGAGAGCCTGAGTGAAAGATCTTGTAACATTGTCTTCTCCCTGATTTGTCAATGGAAACTGTAGTTCAGGCAAATTATAGTTCTTTTGAACAATCTTGGGTCATATGCGATACTTTTACCAGAACTTGTTCACTTTATACAGGAGTAACGCATGGACTATGACTGATGACATTTGAACTTCTTCACAACAACTTGCTGGATTTAGCGGCTCTCAAAGACCTCTGCGCAAAACCACCGCTGTTTGAACCCGGCGAACCTCATTTCTGGGATGATCCACATATCGCTACGCAAATGCTGCAAGCCCACCTCGACCCCACCAACGATGCCGCCAGTTTTAGACCAGAAATCAGGGGAAAAATTGTGCACTGGATTCCGCAGCAAGCCAGCTTAAAACCGGGCGATAGTTTACTGGATTTAGGCTGTGGACCCGGATTGTATTGCAAAGCCTTTGCCGAAATGGGTCTGTATGTGACCGGGATGGACCTGTCCGAGAATTCGCTGCGTTATGCACGAGAGCATGACTCTAAATCGACCTATATCCAGCAAAATTACCTGATGCTGGACCTTGAGAATCAGTTTGATGTCGTGACCCTTATCAGCCGCGATTTCAACGTCCTGTCACCAGAAAACGCGAACCGCTTTCTGCAAAATGTACACCGCGCTCTGAAGCCGTCCGGTTATTTTATCTTTGATGTGACCACCAAAGTTCATCACGATAAAGTTTCACGCCAGCCGGGATACAGCATTGCCACGCAGGGCGGCTTCTGGAAGCCCGGTCCACATATCACATTAACGCAAGCCTATGATTATCCAGACCATGACACGATGGTCGAGCAGTTTGTGGTGATTGAAGAGCACGGCACGGTCAGCGTTTATCGCAATTGGTTCCATTATTATTCCCCCGCAACCATCACCCCGCTGCTCGAAGAACACGGTTTTACGGTGGAAAGCGTTTACAACGACCTGACCGGAACACCCTATAGTGAAGGTGCTGAATTTCCCGGATTCGTGGCACGGAAAATGAGTTAATCCCTGTACGAAAGGGCAGCTATAGAAACGTTCTAAGGAACAGCGCATTTTTATGTTGGGTGTCCTATGCTGAGATCAATTACCTGCAAAATGTGGATTGGATGGCAGAACATGACCATCTTTCCTCTCCCTAACCCTTCCATCCCCTCTGTCGCTAGCGCGACATCTCCCCATTTATGGGGAGAAGAGGAAAGGGAACTTCTAGCGCCGTGCAGTCCGCCTAAAAGTTCCCCCATTCATGGGGGAACTGTCCGAAGGACAAAGGGGGAGAGTGCCGTTCATTTCATATTTCACATTTTGCGTATTACCTGTCCACATTCAGAAAGTGACTCTCAACATGACACAAAAAACCGCCCTCATCACCGGCACATCACGCGGATTAGGGCTGGCACTGACCCATGCCCTCGCCGACCGCAACTGGTCGTTGATTATGGATGCGCGGGGTGCGGATGCCCTCAAGGAAGCCGAGCGGGCACTCGCCGCCAAAACCGATATTATCGCCATCGCGGGTGATGTCCGTTCACCCGAACACCGTCAGGCACTGGTCGATGCCGTCGAAAAATCCGGCGGGTTGGATGTACTGGTCAACAATGCCAGCCTGCTCGGACCAAGTCCACAGCCCAACCTCCTCGATTATCCGCTGGATGTGCTCAATGATGTGTATCAGGTGAATGTGCTGGCTCCGCTGGCCCTGCTTCAGGCCGTCAAAGATCATGCCAAAGATGATTTCCGCGTGCTGAACGTGACGAGTGATGCCGGGGTAGAGGCTTATGCAGGCTGGGGTGGTTATGGCTCCAGCAAGGCCGCCCTTGAACAGTGGACGGCTATCCTTGCGCAGGAACAGCCGGGCTGGAAAGTCTATCAGGTTGATCCCGGTGATATGCGCACCCGGATGCATCAGGAAGCCTTCCCCGGCGAAGACATCAGCGACCGCCCCTTCCCCGATGTCAGCGTTCCCGGCTTTTTGCAGCTTATCGAAGGCGATTTACCGAGCGGGCGTTATCAAGCACAGACGATGACGGGCAGCGAGAATCATCAAACCATCCACGAACTGCGCCTTATCCTGACCGCCCGCCAGTTTGATGCGGCCCTGCGTTTCTATCAGGAGGGGCTGGGGCTAGAACTGCTGGAAGATTGGTCGGAAGGCAACCAGCGCGGCATGCTGTTCAAGGCCGGTTATGCCACACTGGAACTTAATAATGAGACACAGGCAGCCTATCTCGATGAAGTGGAAGTCGGGGAGCGCGTTGCGGGCGATGTGCGGCTCGCTTTTAAAGTGGATGATACCGAGCAGTTTTCTCATCAGGTGATTGCCTCCGGGGCGAAGGCGTTGAGTGGGGTGGTCGATACGCCGTGGCAGGACCGCCACCAACGGTTGCAGGCTCATGATGACATTCAGGTGACGTTGTTTCAGGAAATCCGTTGATGACAAAGGACCCGCGAGAATGCTCTATGTTGCCGATATGTCACCTGTAACCATTGATTTCACCCTGCCCCCGGAACTCGAAGCGTCCGAGCCGCCGGAAGTGCGTGGTTTGAGGCGTGATGACGTGCGGTTGATGGTCTCCCATTATGACGACGACCGCATTGAACACCATACGTTTCATGAACTTGACCATGTATTGCAGCGCGGCGATGTGCTCATTATCAACACCAGCGGCACGTTGAACGCCGCCCTTGCAGCCATCCATCCTGATGGTCACATGATGCGCCTGCATCTATCCACCCAACTTGACCGTACACAACAGCGCTGGGTTGTGGAGGTGCGCCAGCTTCGCGAGAAGAGCACAGACCCATTTTTTGAGGCGGTAGCGGGACAGGTGTATCGCCTGCCCGACGGGGCAACGGCAGAACTCCTGACCCCCTATGCAGCCCCCGAAAACGGGAAAACGCGGCTGTGGCTGACACAGTTGGATTGGAACGGCACGTCATTTGATACCTATCTGTCCGAACATGGCTCACCGATTCGCTATAGCTATGTCGAGAGAGCTTATGGCAGCGAATACTACCAGACGGTGTTTGCTAACGAGATGGGGAGCGCCGAAATGCCCTCAGCGGGACGCGCGTTTACGCCAGAACTAGTCACGCGATTGGTGGCGCGGGGCATTCAATTTGCGCCCATTCTGCTGCATACGGGTGTCGCCAGCCTTGAGGCCGATGAACGCCCCTACAGCGAATACTACCGGGTATCTCCGGAAACCGCCGACCTGATTAATGCCGCCCGTCGCGCCAATCGCCGCATTATTGCCGTTGGCACGACCAGTGCCCGCGCCATTGAAACGGTGGCGGACAAGGCTGGGTTTGTACAGGCCGGGGAGGACTGGACGGAACTGGTCATCACGCCCGAACGTGGAGTTTTTGTGGTGGATGGCATCCTCACCGGATTTCATGAACCGCGTGCCTCGCATCTGGATATGTTGGCCGCCATTGCAGGTCACCAACACATCAATCTGACCTATCGCACCGCCTTACAGGAGCGCTATCTATGGCATGAATTCGGTGATCTGCACCTGATTTTGCCGTAACGTCTGCATCGTCAAGCTAGGCTGCGGCGTCCGGTTTGGCTTGACGACAAACTCCAAAACAGATCATCATGCTACTTGTCTTTTTGTTCATTAATGCTACAGTCAACGCTGTTCAAAACGAGAGTTCAGAGACGAGATATGCCAGCTATTGATCTGTGCGAACAACAGGTGATCCGAGCACTTCAAAAAGATGATTGGTTGGTGACGCAGCAACCAGTGCCCATCCGGATTGATAAGTCCTGTGCAGGTTATATTTATGCGGATCTACGTCTGAGGCAAAGGCAAGGCGGACAGTCTGTCATTGTTGTTGAGGTGAAATGCTTTACCAGTAAGCGCACGCCACTTGAGGAATTTTATCAGGCAGTAGGACAGTACGTGGTTTACAGAAATGCCCTCGCCCTGAATGATACACATATCCCCGTCTATTTATCAGTTCCTGTTCAGGTTTATCAAACCTTCTTTAAACTGCCGTTGATCCAATCAGTGATCAATGATATGCAGGTCAATTTAGTCGTGATAGACTTAGATAAAGAGGAGGTGATCCAATGGAGACCTTGAAACAGACACTTCGAGAAGAGGTGAAGAAGTATGCCGCTGGTGGTCGTGGCATAAATGTACTGCTGTTCGCTATACTTGACGACCAACAAGGCATCTACGCTGTCAATGCGGTTGATTACCCTGAGCGAGAAGCTGTTGCAGATGTTGTTGTTCTAGCCAGATTGGTTGGCAAAAAGATCGTTATCGAAGAAGACATGACGGATAAGAAATTGGTCGATGCCCTACTCCGACGCGGCATTACTCGCGACCAGATTATTCTCGCGTACGAGGGCGAACCAATACCTGATGCCCACCAATTCGAGCTAGATGTTTAGGTAGAATGCAGTGGCACGAACTCACCGACCCACGATAACTGTCCTTTAACCTGATGCGCTTTCAACATCTGGCAAGAACAACATTTGTGCCGTACACAGCGTTTGGCTGTGCGATAGAGGTGTGTTGTGTAGACAATACACTTTTGCGCAGGTTCCAGTTTTGACCTTAGAATAGTCACTATCAAATACAAACGGGGTAGTGATGAGAGAATACACATTTTATCAAGTTGATGCCTTCACCGAGACGATCTTCACCGGAAATCCAGCCGGGGTTGTACCTCATGCGGATGGCCTGACTGAAATCCAGATGCAGGCCATCGCCCGCGAATTGAACAACTCCGAGACGGCATTTCTACTATCCGCCACCAGCAGCGATCATGATGTGTGGGTACGCTACTTTACCCCGACCCGCGAAGTTCCCATTTGCGGACACGCCACCATCGCTGCCCATTATGTCTATGCGGTTGAAAACAATATTTTCTCCACCATTCGTGTGCAGCGGACGCAGGTTGGCAATCTGCCTGTCGAAACAGTCCGCGGCAATGGTTCATATGAAATTATCATGACGCAGGGCGAGATTGAATTTTTTGAGCCGTTTGCAGACCGGATGGTGCAGCGTATCGTCAATGCGGTGGGCATTGTTCCCGATGATATACGCGACGACTGCCCCATCCAGATTGTCTCCACCGGGCACTCGAAAGTAATGGTTGGTGTTAAAGATGCGGCCATGCTGGACAATCTCGCACCTGATTTCACGCGGTTAGCTCAAATCAGCGAAGAAATTGGCTGCAATGGCTATTTCATCTTTGCCATCAACCCTCCCGGCAGCGCAACATTGACCACAGGTCGCATGTTTGCCCCGGCCATCGGCATCAATGAGGACCCGGTGACCGGCAACGCCAACGGGCCACTGGGGGCGTATCTGGTGAAACACGGCCTTGTTGAACACGACGGGCAGTACCTCGATTATTACGGGGCACAGGGGGCACATATCAACCGGCCCGGTCAGGTGCATGTGATGGTCGATATTGAAGATAACCAGCCCGTTAAAGTTCGCGTTGGTGGTCGCGCCGTGATTGCTTTCAAATCCACCTTCAGCCTATGAGTAATACCGTTTTTCTGTGCTATTCCCGGCAGGAATTGACCTTTGCCGACTGTTTGCGGCAGGAACTTCAGGCCAGCGGTCTCGACGTCTGGATAGATATTGAACGCCTCGAAGTCGGGGAAGACTGGCAGCCGCAGATTGATAAAGCTGTTGACCATTGCAGTACCCTTCTGCTGGTCGTTTCTGCCGAAGCCATCGCCTCCGAGAATGTCTGCCGCGAATGGGTGCGGGCGATGGAGCAGGGCAAACGTATCGTCCTGCTCATCTTTGAGAAAACGCCCATCCATGGTGCACCTTGTCTTAAGCGGCTGGAAAAACAGGGCAAATCCACCACAGATGCTTATGCGAAACGTGGCGATTGGGAGGTGCTGGCGGCCTGTGAAACGATTGATTTCCGTCAGTCCTTTCATGTGGCGCTGGACCGGCTCTTAGACCGCCTCAAAAATGCACCGGATGCAAACCCGGTACTTTTACCTGACAATCTGCGCCCGCCAGAGGTTCGCTGGTTTTTGCGGCTGATCCATGCCCAGATTAATTCGGCGATTGCCGCGCTGCTGGTGACGTTTGGCCTCATTGTAATCGGGTTTGGCACTGAGATAGGGACTACCTTTGAAGACATCGTGTTTTTGATCCTGATCTGGGGGATCGTCTTTGGGCTGCCGCTGGCGGGATTGCTGGGTGCATGGCTGTTTGCGCGGCGGCAATTTCGACGACGAGCGCATGATTATGGGCGACAGATATTACTGCTGACCTTCACGCTTGTCTCGATGCTGGTCCTGCTGCTGGCTGTGATCCTCTTCGCCGAGTCAACGTGGGAACATTTCGGAGCGACCGCCGCTATCCTCAACACCACACTGGCGTTCATCGCCATTACACAAGGGGCAGTGGCCGTCGTTCAATTTGTGCTGTTGGGTAGTGCGGGGTTATATCGCTGGTCAGGACCATCCGGCATCCCCCGCCCACGACGTCATTACCGCCGCAACTGGATGGCAGCAACCGCGATATTTGTGCTGCTGCTCCTGATTACCATTGCCACCGGTGATGTCACAGTGGGTGTGCTGGCGGTTTTGATGATCTGGCCGCTGCTTTATCTGGGGGCACAGCGGGCCACTGTTCGCTTCCGGCGGCCTCATATTGAATTTCACCTCCCCGACCAGCAAATGAAGGTCGTGGTGCTGCATGCGCCGCAGGATGAACAGTACGCCCATCGTGTGCAGCGCCAACTTAAGCGCTACC
>JAKEEQ010000003.1 GCA_022616515.1 Chloroflexota bacterium
GAAAGCCTCTAACATTTCAATGCGGAATTCGAGATTGAGCCGGATGTCCTCCACCATATCCAGCCATTCCTTTTCGGTGTTTTGCAGGCGGCTGAGGATGGTCAGGTACCACTCCTTATACTGCGGGTCAATGAACAGGGTATGCCGTTTCAGATAACGCCGGTATTCGCCGCTGTTGCGGAATTCTTCATACTCGCATAGCTGCGCCAGTAAATCGAGATAGAGTTCGCTCAACTCTGCGCTCCATGTGCGGCGAATGCAGCCGAGCATGCGGTTAAGCGTTACCATTTCGTGATCGCCGCGCAGCATTTCCAGCACAAGGCGTTCAATGGCATCATCGGTGGCATGCGTGGTGACTATCGTCTGGTGCAGCCAGCCCATACTGGAAAAACCGAATTCCAGCAGCAGATTAGCGAAATCCGGGTTCGGGAAATGCAGCAGCGTGCTGGCCCACACATCCCAGATATTCACCGGCTCCTTCAGGGTATTTTCCAGCAGTTCCTCGGCGCTGATACCCCATTTTTCACACCAATACTGCGGTGGGATATGCTCCAGAATCTGGTGCAGCCAGTAGTGTTCATCCTTTTCAAAACGCAGGCGGTTTTGCTCTTTGATGCCGTCACGTTTCATGGCCTGATCGTAGCGGTCAGGCAAGTTTACTTGCAGACGCTCGCCCTCCCAGGCCAGCAGCGGGTCGGCCAGTGTCCGCAGGCGCTGGTGTAAACTCGATTCGAGATTCGACGCACCAATTTCGGCGGCTTTTTCGCGTACCAGATCGCTTTCATCGTCGAGCGCTTTTTCAAACAGCGCATCGTCGGCGGCGGACATGTGACTGCGCAGGGCTTTGAGCAGCGACACTTTCATCTGCGGCTTCTCTTCATCCCACACGTCCGCCACCATCGCCCGTGCCTCATCGGGGCGGGCTTCACGCAGCAGTTCAATCAACTCCACGCGGGTATCAAACGAGCCGCGTTTCCAGCGTTTCTCGATATCATGCGGCTCAAACCACTGCCAGTCCCGTGATTCGATAACCCGTGCCAGCCACTTACCACGCTCCCCAACCACGCTCAAAATCAAGGTGCGCAGGGTGCGTACTTTACGACCGTATTCCAGTAAAGCCGGGATGATTTCGGGGGGAACGCGCTGGGCTTGCTCCTCAACCTGCCGCAGCCATTCGGGCAGCATCTCCTCATAATGCCCTTCCAGCATCAGGCGCAAATGGCGGATGGCGTTGGTGCTGCAAATTTGGGCGGCGTCCGGTTCTGCCTGTTCAGACGGTTGTTTCTCAAGGGAAATGGGCAGCCATCCGGCCTGCTTGCGGAGTTGGTTAGCCGCTACAATTGCCAGTAACTTTCGTTCAGGAAAGGACTCGCCCAATTTATTGATCAGGGCCTGTACGGCAGGCGATGATTCTGGCAGGGCACGGTTGGTTTGTTCGGTGCCGACCGCTGCAATCGCAATCAAGCCTTTCATGTGATCTTCCCCAACAAATCAAAGTTCACGAAGCGGTCCTCCGCGAATGCGCCCGTCGGCATCAATTCATGTCCATTCCACTCACCGCCAACTTGAATCGGATAGCCGCCCGACAGCGCCATCAACGCCCACTGGTGGTCAAACGCCTCCGACAGCGGAATTGCCAGACCGCTGTCTTCGAGCAGCACCCAATCTTTGCCGTGCCGGGTCGGGATCACCCCGTCCAGCAGGAAGGGGAATTCGGGCAGCCAGGGGTTCTTCGCCAGTGCCGCGCTGTAGGCTTCCACGCTCTCTTGAATTGTTAGCCCCACGGCCTGTAATCCCGTGCGCGGTTCATCATACTGGTAGGCGATCAGTGCCCGCAGGGGATAACGGCTGGGATAGAATTTTACATCGGCTTCGAGCGCCCAACCGGGTTCAAGATAGGTATCGAACGGCGCATCACCCCACGCATATTCGCGAATGAGGACATCATGCCCGGTGCGAATCCCGCGCAGCCACCAACGCTGCGTGCGTAGTTTATCATCCACTTTACCGGAAAATCGCCCGATGACCAGCCAGTCATCATACACGGCGCTTTCGTCATCCACTTCATCTTTTTTGAGATGCCAGCCTACTACCGTCCGTAAATCGGCTTGCGTGGCGGGTGGGAGGTCTTCAAACCGCTTAAAGCCCTCGATGATGAGATGCAGTTTGCCTAACTCTCTGAGTAGTTCATCCAGCCAATCATCGCCTTTCATGACCAGACTGCCCATCTCGCGCAGCATATTCGACACGCCGGGGGCCTTCGCGTCCACCATGCGGGCCGCTTTATCATCCCAGAAGGTGTAACTCTTCAGCGAGGGGTCAGCCAGCCCATGCCGGATTAAATTATCGACCCACAATTGCAGTTCATCCAGCCCATCGCGAATTTTATCGAGGCGTTCAAGGTAATTTTGTTCACGCTGCTCTTGATTAACAGATGCTTCCGCGCCGCGCCGCTTTTTCTCCTGTTCCTTACGTGCCCGCACCGCCGTCTTATCCAGCCATTCCTGCACAAACTGCGGCGTATCGACTTCGGGGATGGCGTCGGGGTCCTGGACGGTCAGGAAGAGCAGGGCCAGCGCGTGTTTGCAGGGTTTCTGGCGGCTGGGGCAGGTGCAGCCGAAGCCGCTCGTCGTATCTTTTTGAAGTTTCAGCGTATCCAGTTTGACTTCATACGGCGACTTGTTCGAGCCTTGATAAACGCCCCAGACTGTGTAGGTATCATGCCCAAGCTGTTCCCAGCGTTCCGGCTTGGCAATTTTCCTACTTTCCTTGACGGCCTGGTGATCCGGGGCGAAGAGTGTGACCTTCTCAGGTGTCCAACCACGTAATAGCGACATGACTCTCTTACGGTATGATTGATTGAGGATTTTGTCTATTACAGTATGGAGCAAGGAGACGGGTTTATGCAACCCCTCGATTTCAGGGATGTCCAAAATGCATTGGATGCGCTCAATCTTAACATTCGGGTGCAGGAATTCAATACCTCAACGGCAACCGCTCAGGAAGCGGCGGACAGCATCGGCACGGAGCTGGGCAGCATCGTCAAGAGCCTGATGTTCATGGTGAACGGCGAACCGATTATCGCCCTCGTTTCCGGCGATATGAAGGCCGACCAGCGCAAACTCGCCGATTTTTTCGGTGTGGGTAAGAAAAAGGTAAAAATTGCGAAATACGATGAATGTGTTGAGCTGGCGGGATATGAACCCGGCGGAGTCCCACCGCTCGGCCATCGTACGCCCGTTCCCGTGTATATTGATGAGAAATTGTCGCGCTTCGCAACCGTCTATGCGGCGGGCGGCTCACCCCACCACATCTTCCCGATTGCCTATGCAAAACTGGTGGAGATTACGGGTGGGAAGGTGATTGACATGGCGGGGTAAAATGTGATTCATATCCCAAACACGGTACAATAATGATCACTTCGGACAATTCCCTCCCCTAATACGCGCACCAGAAAGGTGATTTTTGCATGGCCTTATCAATCGACAGTACCGTCACGCTCAATAATGGCGTTGAAATGCCCATGTTCGGTCTCGGCACATACCAGACTCCCTCCGGCAAAGAGGCCGAAAATGCCGTCCAGTGGGCGCTGGAAGCTGGCTACCGCGCCATTGACACCGCCGCCCTGTATGGCAATGAAGCCGAAGTTGGCAAGGTGGTCCAGTCGGGTATTATGCCGCGCGATGATGTGTTCGTGACAAGCAAGGTGTGGGTCAACGACCTGAGTTATGAGGGGACCAAAAAAGCTTTTGACAGAACAATGAAGTTGATGGGCTTCGATACCCTCGATTTGTACCTCATCCACTGGCCGGTCAATGATTGGCAGGGTGCGTGGCGTGCCCTTGAGGAAATCTACGAGTCGGGGCGGGTGCGGGCTATCGGCGTCAGCAACTTTTTGCAGCACCATCTGGATGAGTTATTTAGGCTGGCGAACATCCCGCCAACCGTGAATCAGGTTGAACTGCATCCTTACCTGCAACTGCCAGATTTGCGGGCGTTCTGCGATGAACATGACATCAAGGTCACCTGCTGGGCACCGCTGATGAAGGGTCGTGTGCTGGAAGTGCCGGAGTTAGTCGAGATTGGCGAAAAGTATGATAAGAGTGCCGTTCAGGTTACGCTGCGCTGGATGCTGCAAGTCGGCCTGCTGACGATTCCCAAGTCCACGAAGAAGCCCCGCATTGTATCCAACGCCGATATTTTCGATTTTGAACTCAGCGCGTCGGATATTGAGACGATTAATGGGCTGGACAGGGAGCACCGCATCGGCATCCACCCGGACCATTTTTGAGTTTCACAGCAGGCGGCTGATGTGGCGGTTAGTCTGATACTTTATACCCCCCCCTTGAGGGAATGTTATACGGCTGCCCTTCGCCGTCATTAATTTTCCTTAATTCGTTGCGAACATTTTCTTAACAATGTTTAATTGTATAATGGGTTTGTTTAACAGTTATTTTTGAGGTTATTATGCGACAGCGTATTATTCCCATTGTAGTCATTCTTCTCATCAGTTTATTGGGCAGTCCGCCTGCCTCCGAAGCGGCCAATATCACCGTTGATGAGTCAACATGTACTCTGATAAATGCCATCATCTCCGCCAACACCAACAGCGCCACCGGGGGCTGTAGTGCGGGTGGCAATCCGTCCGATACTATCATACTCAATGCAGATGTAAGCCTAACAGCCGCTTACGGGCCATCGTCGTCGATTTTCGGCAATAAAGCTGGTCTGCCGGATATTACTTCGAATATTATCATTCAGGCTGGTACTCAGGAAACTATTTCCGGTAACAACTCTAATTTCCGTATTCTGAACGTCGTGAGTGGCAGTTTGACTCTGAACGGGGTTACGGTAACTGGCGGCGCGGTAGGCACGGCAGGGGGCGGTATCTATGTTGGCGGTTCCGGAACCTTAACATTAACCACCGCCACCGTCACAGGAAATACCGTGTCTGGCACCACAGACGGCCTTGGCGGTGGGATCGCCAATTTCGGGACGATTACCGCCATTTCAAACAGCACCATCAGCAACAACAGCGTGCAGCCGACTATCGTTGCCGGTGTCGGAAAGTTTGCGCGAGGTGGCGGTATCCACAATGAAGGCACCATTACGGTCATCAACAACGGCACTGAAATCTCAAATAATACCGCAGACGGCGGCGATAGCTCCGGCGATAACGGCGGTCAGGGCCTCGGCGGGGGTATCTATTCGGCGAACGCGATTAATATGAACAGTGTCACCTTCAGTGGCAATGACGCGACGGGTGGCAATAGTGCCCTTGAGGGCGGACTTGCTTCAGGAGGTGGTTACTATGGTAGTCTCGCAGGAACAACTACTGGCCTCATCGTAACGGACAACACTGCAACCGGCGGCAACGGCACAGTACCAACCCTCAACGCTGAAGGTGGCGGTATGTGGGTGAATACAATCAATACATGGACGTTGTCCACCTTCAGTAACAATATTGCCACTGGCGGGAGTTCTTCAGCGGCATCGGGTGGTGGTCTCTTCGTGGATGGGGTGATCTCGAATCAGATTGAAACAGTAACCTTCAATAATAATCAAGTTGTCGGGGGCGCATCAACTTTTATTGCCGGTGATGCGCGGGGTGGCGGCATGTTCCTGGATGGTGAAGGGCTGCTGCGTTCCCTCACCTTTGATGGCAACAGCGCTACCGGCGGTACAGGTTCTTCTCCAGACACTACCGGTGGATCTGCCTACGGCGGTGGATTGTATTCCTCGGTGGAGATTACTGGTTCAGCCAGCTTTGAAAACTTGCTTATCCAAAACAACACGTCAACTGGCGGTCCTGGCGATGACTTTGGTGGATCGGGCGTTGGTGCCGGGCTGGCAATCAGTAATGGTCCTGCGATTAGCATCACCAACAGTACCATCCGATTGAACTCAGCATCCGGCGGGGCCGGATCCTCCCCCGGCCAGGGGAGTGCGGCTGGTATTTCTCTCAGTGCCCAGTCTGAGCCGGTGGAAATTACCGCCACGACCATCAACAACAATACAGCAGTAGGTGGTAACGGCGGCGGCATCCTGACGACGGTCCCTACCACGATCATTAACTCGACCATCTCCAACAATTCAGCATCTCTTGGCGGTGGTGTGTACTTTTTCGCTAATTCCAATGATATGAGCGTTCAATTTACGACGATATTGAACAACTCTGCATCTTCTGGTGAAGCGATTTATCTGTTTGGCAGCCTTTTGGAAGTGAAAGGCAGTGTGCTTGCCTCTTCGGGCGTAGCGGCAGACTGCAACAATGCGGTTGGCGGCCTCATGCCAGACATTACCAATGTTAAACGGCTGGGCGACAACAGTTGTGATAACGTCGCGCCGAAGAACATCGAGATTGATATACATGTCAGCAGCACTTTGCAGAATAACGGTGGCGATACCGAAACACATGCTATCATCGGTGGGGAGCCAAACAACAACATGATCAATAATGTTGTAAGCTGTGGCATTGCCACGGACCAGCGCGGCGAACCCCGTGACACGGTCTGTGATGCTGGATCCTACGAGATACCGACTATTCCGATGGTGATCGCCAGCGTGGAGTGTGTCAATCCCAATCTTGAAGTAACCATCACCGATGGCGACGGACCGTTCATGATTGATGCCAGTGCCGGGGTTAATGTGCCAGTGACCGTCGGCACCGGAACGCATACGGTGATGGGTCCTGAGAAATGGGATAATTTGTCAGTGCAAGAAACGGATGGTGATGGCGAGGCTGTCAATTTCGGGCAGTTCAAATGCCTTCCGCTCGAAGTTCCGAATCCATTGACGCCCGCTCACCTATCGCGGACAACCAATCCGTTCCCGGTATTTAGCTGGACAGCCATCCCCGGTGCCAATCGTTATCGTATCTTCGTCTTTGATGATAAGGTTGTTGCCAATCGCACCGTCGACATCCGCGAAAATTCGCCGACCGGCGATCCTGCGCCAACCTCAGATACATTGAGCGTCCCGCTGCCCGTAAAGCGCTTATTCTGGCGTGTACGCGGGCGGGTCAATCGTATATGGAGCCTGTGGAGCATCCGGTTTACGTTGTTTATCGACCCGCCGATGGTTGCCATTGATGCTGGCTCAGGTCCAGGTCTTGATCAAGCAACGTCGGTTCCTACGCCTTTACCAGCGGTAGAGCAGCCGCCCAATAGTCGTGGCGAAGCGCCGGTAGTGATGCCCCCACCACCGATCCAACCGCCAAATTCACGGTAATCGCAAATCAAGGGGCGACTCACACCAACGAGTCGCCCTTATTTTTTCCTTATCCGCAAGAATATCGGGTTCAAAGTGACGGTGGTTGAGCTGGCGGACGCTATGTATCCCATAAGGACGCCATTAATAGCGTCCGCCAGACAAAGCACCCTGACCGTTAACCGTTTACGAGGGGAGACACAGAGGGGGTAAACGGCTGGATTTATACTACCTCATCGCGGTCCGGGGACTGTGGATGTCTCGACGAGAGCCTCCCGATTTTGGAGAGGCGTGCTATGGCATGTTGGGCGCTCAAGTGTAGCTCTGAGCAGTATTTGCGCTCAGTCCACTCTGGAAACAGATCTCTCACCCCTTTTTGCTGGCATTTAACGTTAAAATAATGTATCTTCGTTTGAACTTTTTTGAACAATCTTTAGTAAACGCACAAGAACAGCCGAACATTGGAAGAAAATAGTTACAAATGGATAAAGATAAGCTCAAGGAGCATTTAAAAACCCTCACCGAAATGCACGGTCCATCCGGACATGAAAAGCCCATTCGCGATTACCTCCACAGCTACTGGCGTGATCTCGTTGATGACTTCGACGTAGACCGACTGGGAAACTTGATAGGCATCAAACGTGGTTCAGGGCCGGAGCCTCGCAAAAAGATCATGCTTTGTGCGCATATGGACGAAATCGCCTACATGGTCAAAGAGGTTCGCGATGGCTTTATCAACCTGCACAGCATCTGGGGGGCCGACTCGCGAATTAACCTCGGCAAAATCGTCATTGTACATGCCAATGGTCGTCAAATCCCCGGCGTCGTTGGCGCAGTGCCGCCGCACATTTCGCAGTACAAAGAAGGTCAGGACAAATACACGCCGCTGGACGAACAGTGGGTGGATGTTGGCATGCCCGCTGAGGAAGTGGAGGCACTGGTCAACGTCGGTGATCTGGTCACGATGGAAGCAGTGCTGCTTGAACTCAATGGAGATCGCGTGGCGGGCAAAGCGATGGATGACCGGGCATCAGTAGCAAGCGTAACTGCCGCCCTCGATTACCTGCAAACCCGCGCTCATGTGTGGGATGTGTACGCCGTCGCGTCGGTGCAGGAGGAAGTTGGTCTGCGTGGTGCGCAAACTGTTGCCTATCACGTCCACCCCCATGTGGCGATTGCCATTGATGTAACGATGGCACAGCAGCCGGGTGTCAGCGGTGATGAGTATCCCAAACTTGGCGACAGCCCCGTGATCGACATGGGACCAAATTTTCATCCAGCCTTATATGATAGCATTGTCGAGGCCGCCAAACGCCTCGAATTGACCGCCTTCGAGCAAGTCTCGCCGGGGCGCAGCGGCACCGATGCATGGTCCATCCAGATTTCACATGAAGGCATCCCCACCGCCCTGCTGAGTATCCCCGTGCGCAATATGCACAGCACCGTCGAGACGGTCAGCCTTAAGGATGTAGATCGTACCGGGCGCGTCATGGGCGAATTCATCGCCGGGCTGACCGCTGATTATCTGGATACGCTGCAATGGAAAACCGAGGAAAAGGAGAGCGCTGAATGAGGCTTGAAGATACCCTGCTCAAAGAACTCTCCGAGGCGCATGGCATCTCCAGCAAGGAAGATGGCATCCGCAAAATCATCCTCAAAGCGGTAAAAGATCATGTTGACGACGTACACATCGATTCGATGGGCAACATCATTGCGTTTCAACGCGGCAGTGGCGGTGCCAAACTGCGCGTACTCATCGCCGCCCACATGGATGAAGTCGGGTTTATGGTGACCGGCTTTGATAGCAACGGCACAATCAAAGTGCGCAATGTCGGCGGCATTGATGGGCGTCTGCTGCCTGCCATGCGCGTTGAAATTGGCGATAAGAAAGTCCCCGGTGTATTTACATGGCGTCCGATTCATGTCAGCAGTCACGAACGTGACGTGAAAAAGGTCGATGATATGCGCATCGATATTGGTGTCGACAATAAAGATGCTGCCAAAGGCAAGGTCAAGCTGGGCGATATGGTTACATTTGTCGCCGAAACGGTGACCATGCACGGCCCGATGGTGCGCGGCAAAGCCTTTGATGACCGGGCAGGCTGTGTGCAGATGATAGAAATCCTCAAAAGCGGCCCTTATCCGGTTGACCTGATCGCAGCCTTCACCGTGCAGGAAGAGGTCGGCATTCGGGGGGCAAGTGTACTTGTTGAAGCGGCCAAACCTGATGCCGCCATTGTCCTCGAAACCACTGCCAGCCATGAACTGCCCCAGGATGAGGACGAACCGGACCAGACCAGTGTCACGAAGATGGGGCACGGCCCGGCTTTATATGTAATGGACCGCCTCACCATATACCACCCGACCTTCCGCAAGCATTTTGAAGACACCGCTGACAAATACGGCATTCCCTATCAATACCGCTCACCCCAATATGCGGGCGGCACGGATGCTGGAATAATTCACATTTCGGGGGCGGGTGTGCCGACGGTGGCGATGTCGACGCCGTGCCGCTACCTCCACAGTCCCCATATTATTATGAACCTTGATGACTTTGCACATGGTATTGACCTTGTTCGCCATGTACTTACCGACCTGACACCCGACAAGCTGGAGCGATAAAACTAATGAAAGCCTTAACCAAAAAACTTGTTGAAGCATGGGGGCCTCCGGGCTATGAACATCACGTCCGCGCCATGATTGAAGAAGAAGTTGAGGGCCTGTGCGATGAGATGCGGGTGGATACCCTGGGCAATTTAATTTGCCGGGTGGGCGAGAAAACCGGCAGCAACAAGCGCATTATGATCGCTGCCCACATGGACGAAATCGGCCTGATGGTGTCGCACATTGACCGCAAAGGCTACCTGCGCTTTGAGTCGCTGGGCGGACTCTTTGCGCCGACCCTGATGGGTAACCGGGTTCTGTTCGAAAATGGCACAGTGGGTACGCTGGGTTTCGACGATTTCTGGGGTAACTATAGCAAGGCGCTCAAGAACAACGAGTTTTACATCGACGTCAGCATGGGCAGTGATGAAAACGGCGGCAACGATGTCGGCGACATCAAAGTGGGCGACCCGGCAGTCTTCCTGCGTGAGTTTGAGGAACGCGGCAGCCGCTGGATAGCCAAGAGCATGGACGACCGTATCGGCTGTGTGGTTGCCATTGAGGCGATGCGCAAGCTCAAAGACAGCGGCAAAGTGGCCCATGAAGTCTACTTTGTGTTTACCGTGCAGGAAGAAGTTGGGGTGCGCGGCGCAACCACCTCAGCCTTCGCGATTGATCCTGACATCGGCATTGCCCTTGATGTCACCCCGGCTGGCGATGAAATCAAAACCACAGCAACGGATACCAGACTTGGTAAGGGGGCTGCTGTCAAAATTAAAGACGGAGGAATTGTTGTACCTCCTGAAATAAGCGCCATGATGATCAATCTGGCAGAGAAAAATGGCATCCCATATCAGCGGGAAATTCTTCGATTTGGTGGCACGGATGCAAAGGCCATTCACCTGACGCGCTCCGGCGTACCAAGCGGGGTTATCAGTGTGCCGTGTCGTTATGTGCATACAGTCAGCGAGACGGTGGACCGGGCCGACGTGGAAGCCTGTGTTGATCTAGTGGCGGCAATTGCCAGCACCGCCGATTTAGGGTTATGACGTCATACCATTTTGTGCAACTGGTTAAAATGGACGCCCCGTTCCATCTGTCCAACAATTTCTGAGGAGTTTGCCACGTGAGCGAATTTGAGATTACCGGGCGCAATAAGGTCAAGCGTATGCCGGAGCGCGGTCATTACGATCACGAAACGGTATATGCCATCGTTGATGAAGCCCTGATTTGCCATGTCGGTATTGTTCAGGACGGGGAGCCGGTTGTCATTCCCACCATCCACGCCCGTATCGGTGACAGCATTGTGCTGCACGGCGCGAAAGCCAGCCGCTTGCTGAAATACGTCGGCGAGGGGAATCAGGTGTGTATCACGGTTACGCATCTTGATGGCCTTGTGTTGGCGCGTTCGGTGTTTCACCACTCGATGAACTATCGTTCGGCAGTTATTTTTGGGCGTGGCTACGTGATTGAAGACCCTGACGAACGCCGTGAAGCCATGCGGGCTATTACTGAGCATCTTATCCCCGGACGCTGGGATGATGCCCGCCAGCCAACTCCGAAGGAGGATAAGGGAACCGCCTTCGTGAAAATCAATATTGAGGACGCCTCCGCCAAAATCCGCGTCGGACCGCCCGGCGATGAAGATGAGGATTATGAACTGCCTGTCTGGGCAGGCGTGATCCCCGTTCGGCAGACTTATTTGCCGCCCGAACCGGACCCTTTGCTCCATGAGGGCATTGATCTGCCGGATTATGTGATGGGCTATTCGCGCTAGCGCAAATGGTTGTCCAGCCATTCATTTAACTGCGGATCGAATGGATCAGGCTCCACCAGACCCGGCCCAATGGCTATCAGATATTCACGAGTCAACACAAATTGCTCCACCGAATCGCCGCGACCATAGAGCATGACCCCCGGCGCGATTTGAAAGTAGTGTCCGATGGACATGTCGCTTTCCGTGTTGCGCAGCATAGCTGCCAGCACTGCCGGGCTGCGGAAAACACCAGTGGGACTGATAAGTTTTTTAACAACGGCCTGGATGACCTGCTGCTGGCGTCCGGCGCGGTTATAATCATCGTCGGAGTGGCGAGTTCGCGCATAGATGAGCGCTGTTTCGCCATCCATCTGCTGCGGACCCGGCTCGAACTGTATAACCATTGTGCCGCCATCTTCCGTCGGGTAATCGTAGTCAATAATCCGCCGGGGGACGTCAATCTCCACCCCGCCAACCGCATCCACAAGGTCAACCAGCGCATCAAAATCCATGCGCACGTAATGATCAATATCAATGACGAACTCGTTTTCAATGCTGGTGATGAGCTCGGTCATGCCCGAACCGGGATTGTCGATTTCGGCGTTGCGGGTGATAAGATTGACTTGCAGCTTGCCATAATTCGGCGTATCAATCATGACATCGCGCGGGATGGAAAAGAGGGAAATGCGGTTGTTGGCCGGGTCAACACTCATAATCATGACCGTATCGGTGCGAGCGATGGCTTCATCTTCACCGGGCCGGGCA
Source organism: Chloroflexota bacterium (assembly GCA_022616515.1). GTDB lineage: Bacteria > Chloroflexota > Anaerolineae > Aggregatilineales > J027 > JAKEEQ01. The sequence continues at coordinate 12,335 of JAKEEQ010000003.1, forward strand.
TCCAGCCCCACGATGAGGATGTTGGTTTTGGCGGGTGGAGCGGCAACATACAGCACCATACTTGCCCCGCACACGCACATCGTCGACAGCACCATCATCATGCAGCCGAATACCCAGTGCCCGCAGCGCAAACCGAAGAAATTGCGACGGCGCACGGGCCTTCTTACATATTGTTGTTGCGGTCTGATATAGCCCGGTGGCTGCATATGGTCCTCACTTAGCGTAAATGTTCGTCCAACCACTCATTCAATTCTTGATTTTCAAAATCGGGCTGAAAACGCCCGTCTTCATTTTCAATCACATACTCTCGCGACAGCACAAAACTGGCAACAAATCCCTCCCGCCCATACAGTGCTACGCCGGGTGACATCTGGAAAACTTCGAGCAGGCCAAAGGTGCTGTTGCCCTCGCGCATGACGACGCCTAATGCACCCGGCAGCCGCCACGCATTGGCAGGAGTCGCCATTTCATGCAAAACATCCAGCATAATAAGCTGCTGGCGTTCGGCTCTGTCGGCGGCGTCTTCATCTTCACCCTCGGCGCGGGTATAAATAAGGGCGGTGTTGCCATCCAGAAAATGCTGTCCAGCCTCAATTTCAAAATTCGCCGTTTCGTCCTCTGTAACGGGATAATCCTCATCAACCAGCCCCTCTGGAATATCGACATCAATACCGCCCATATCGTTGACGATCTCGATGAATTCGGCGTTGTTGATTCGAACATAATAATCAATCTTGATGTCGAATTCGCCTTCAACGCTGTCCACCAGTTCATCCATGCCATCGCCGGGATTTGCCAGTTCGGCATCGCGGGCAATCACGTTGACGGGCAATCGTCCCAGATTTGGGGAGAGAATCTGCGTATCGTAGGGAATGGTAAACAGGGCCATCCGGTCTTTTTCCGGGTCGATGCTCAGCACCATCACGCTGTCGGCGCGGGACTACGCGC
>JAKEEQ010000061.1 GCA_022616515.1 Chloroflexota bacterium
ATACTTGTCATTGAACTGTCCTCCTAAGTTGGTTGGTTTGCTGACTTCCCATCTTGGGAGACAGTTCTTTTTTGTCAACCCTATTTCACATAGAGCGTGTATTATAATAATGATAAACCTGTTCATGTAGGTATCATTTTCAGAGAATATCTAGATCTTGACGGCAAGACACCACGTTTTTGGGTATTAAGTAAATGGGGGGCAGCAGCCGAGTTCGAGCATTTTGAAGATGATGTACCAGAGGCTTTTGGGCAGGAACGTAAAATCTATACTGACAGGAATACTATATGACATTGGAAGCACTATTCAGCAAAATCGAAACCCTCGAATTTGAAGTGAATCTTGCTATTGCGAGTGGATCTACACTCTTTAATATGATTCTGGCTGAACATGCGCTGATTCAAGAATTCAGGCGTATGTTACGTGAGTCCTCTGAAAACAAATATAAAACCCTCAAACGAATACAGTATCTTCTTACCGAAGAGGCCGAACCAAGATTCGTCCATCCTAATGATATATTTATCGCAGCATATTTGTGGGCATTAAATAAAGTCGATACCACGTTCGCCTTTTATGCTTCGCGTCTTGTTTTGGATACTCCTCAACTGTGGTGGGCACGTATCATCGCCAAAGAAATCATTGAACGATTTTCTGCCCGAATGAGCCAACCGCAGGTAGTTGACGTCTCAACAAGCGAGGACACCATAGATGTGCGTTTTACGCCTGCGTCAAATGTGCCCTATGTTCAAGGGAATTTGACCGAAATTGTGTTTGGCACAATATTTTGGACGGAGATTTCTATTCTATATGAAGAAGAGGATCGGTATAGCGAAACTCAGGAATACACCCTAAAGTCAAACCAATCCTATAAAGGAGTTGATGTGAAGGTGGTGGCTTCGTAATGGAACTTGCCTGGTCTATATTATGTGGCTCAGCAGCAATTGATAAAGATAGTGGAAATGTCAGCTTGCATAATATCGTTGGACAAATTAGCTTTTTTGCCCCCGATGATATTGATGACAATGAGGTAAAAGGCATTTCTGTTAATTTTACTTTGTTTTCACAGTTGTGGCGGACTAACATTGAGGAAGAAGAAACAGGATATATCAGTGCGGACATTGAACTGCCTACTGGTGAGTTACAAGATGTAAGTATTCCTGACATGAAAGTTGATTTAACAGGAGAGCATAAACGATTTAATGCCAGATTTAACTTTCAAGGATTTCCTTTCGTTGGCAGTGGCATTTATCGATTCGTAGTAAAAGTTCGCTCACAACCAGACGAGGAATGGTCAGAAGTCGCTAGAGTGCCGATTGAGATAATTCGAAGCCCACTTCCTAAAAATGAATTGGCGTAGGTTTTGGTGATGTCTAGCCAAACTCAATCTGCGTAATATGCTGGTTCAATTCTGGCAAAACCTCTTGAAGAAAATGGACCCATTTTGGTTCTATAATTTGCGCTAAATCCTCCAATGAGGCGTCCTCATAGTCTTTTCTCCGAAGTATCGGCATTTTATATAAATAGGACCATTTCGCAGAAAGTTTCGGTCGACAACCGATAAAAATGTCCCGATTGGTACTTGCACACTGGTATACAGCCTCCCGGACATATTCATCCTCTTCTTGGACGGGGCCTAATGCTAGATACAAATTCAACTGATCCTGACCATTTGCGAATTCAATTGAAACGGTTGCGGAAGATCCAGTCCAGCCCGTACCAAGATTAAGTTGGGGAATATCCTGCCATTCACGAAGAACACAGTTAACGTATGACTTGGTATGACGAAAAAGGAGCAATTCAGGTTTGCCTTTGATGAGGTCTGTAAGGCAATCAGACAGGTCCTGACGCAGATCTGGCATATGTTCAACAATTAGGTCAATGGCAGCTTTGTGGCTCCGGTAAATCTGCTGGCACAGTTCGGCAATATCTGAATCACTCACAATGTACCTCCTCAACATGATTACGTAATGGCGCATCATCGTGTTGACATCAGCACCAAGCATGGATGCTTGTGCCTCACGAACCTGTTCAATAATGTCGGCGACGTTGCCATAGCTAAACGGAATAAATCGGCTTTCCTGGTCATGTGGTGGTATGCCATCTGGCGTGAGAAAAACTGGAACAATAGCTGTCGCATTTGGATAACGACGCTTAGCGATTTGATAATATCGTGCAAGTTGATTACTGTGCTCATCAGTAAATATCTTGTTCTCGATGATGCATACTATACCGCTATAGTCATCGTGAATTAGGATATCTATATTCTGCGTCTCACGCTCCACAATAGCACCAGAAAAATCTGTTACATTGATGCGGATGGGGGAAATTGGTGGCTCTTCAGCACCTGACAAGATACGTATTAAGAACGGTTTCAGGAAACGATCATCTAGACCATGTTTTTCGGCTGGATTCAACAGAAATGCGAGAAAGTCCGAATGTCGCAATTCTTGACGCACTGCGCCCATCGCCTCAAAGATATTAAATTCCGCTATGAGGTTTTCAAGTTGATCAAGATCAGGGTTATCAATGACGAAGGTTTCAAGCTCTTTTAGTGGATTCTGGCTTAGCATTTTTCATATCCTGTAAATCAGTATCTCATTTGGTGAGAGCTAGATAGCATTTGTACTCTCTAACAAGATCAAGTCTGCTGGATTTTACTCTATAGCGCACGCTTTGCGCCACGTGAAACCAGCATATAAAGCTATACTTGATAAAAAAGGCAGGCACTGACACCTGCCTTTCTTCCGACACTCCCGAAGGTATATGCTTATTCGTGGCGGCTATGGTCTCATCACACAATGTGTCCAAGAGAAAAATACCGTGCTTATAACCCGGAATCTTACGCGGCGATGATCTCAGCATACAACATCGCGGAAGCCGCCCAGAAAGCCCGCCGCAGCCTCGGCGATGATGGGGGTCAAAGACGGCTGTAACAGTGTTCTCTAAACCACAGGTTCGTGAAAAATTCCTGAAGATTTACCGGGACCGTAAGATTTTCCAAACCCACCCGATATAATGAATGGAATGGTGGGGAGACGGAGCTTATAAGATGGAGGTCCAGACAGCGGTTTGTGTTAATTGTCTGAAAGTAGAAAACGTCGCACGGCAGCTCTGTGCTGAATGCCTGTCTCAACTACCCTGTCTGCATGACCTAACCCGCCAACTCCTGCTGCCAGATTTTATCCTGCTTAATGTATACAAGGCTTCGGTTAGCCATCCATGGTCGTTTCACTATGCTGGCCTCGACGGATGGACTGACCGCCAGTCATATGTGCTAGTAGCCGCTGACTTCGCCCGCGATGCCGATCTGTGCAAAAAGATGTTGAGCACCGGCCTGACATGGACCGCACCACCTGACAGTGAAGTTACCCCTATTTTTGACCTGAGCGACTGCATCACATTTGTCAAATGGATGAAAGCGGAAGGGCTGTCTTTGATAGCATCCGCAGGACATGGCTCGAACGCCGGGTGAGTCGATTTTTGAGGCTAAGGTGACGTAGCGTGGGGATGAAGGGGATAGACGGCGGTTGTAGCGTTCAACAACACGTGTGCTTTCCCAAAGATTTCTCTTGTGATTACGGTCGTACCATATCGGATATTTCCGGAGGTAAAATTTGAACAAACAGGAGACCATCAAAATATTTGAAGAACCCAAAAAAGAATTCGAGGCATTGGACGCAAACAAGCATGTGATAAGCAGCACAGATCATCATACTGCGTACTTAAAGGAACGAACCATTCGAGCAATCACGTTTGCCTTCGGTGAAAAATCGTACTATCACGGTCGCTTCAAGGGTCTGTCTTTCACAAGCAAAGAAAAATTTGGACGAACTTCGCATCGATTCGGAGTGAAGGTTACTTTATAATATAAATGCAATAACGGCAAAACAGGATCAGAACTGTGCCTTTCTATATCGCTAGACCGGATACGAGCGTAACATGACGCTAGATACACTGCTGTTCAACAAAATTGAAACCCCCGAATTTGAGTCAGAGCTTGTGATTGCTGGCGGTCCCGTTCTATTCAGTATGATTCTTGATAATCACCCAGATGTTCAAGAACTCGTAAATGTCCTGCGAGAGATACCTGAAAGTCAACGTGAACTACAGAAGCACTTATATGTCCTTCTTGCAGAAGAACCTGAGCCGGGTTTTGTGCATCCGAATGACCTATTTATCGCGGCATATTTGTGGGTGCTCAATAAAGTCAACGAGGAGTTGGCTTTTGATGCTTCTAAGCGTGTTTTGCAGGCATCGCAACTCCGTTGGGCACGCATCATTGCCAAAAGTATCCATGCAAAGCTGGCTGTTCAGGGCACATCAGGTGAGCAAATTCTCGCTGCTGTCCAAATGTTCACCTTTGAGGGCGGAGAGGATACCTCTTTACGTACCCGCGAGATTTTAGAGGATGAGCATGGTGCTTACTTGGAAGGTCGATTGAACACCGATGCCGAGTAAGCACCTGGTTGATACAAGTTTTCTCTACACGCTGTTTAACTCACAAGACAAAAATCACACGCGATCTCTGAGCTTTATCAAAGCAGCCAGCAAAGTGGGAGATCGCTTTCTCTTTCCTGAAATTATCTTAGGTGAGGTTACATTCCTGTTTCGCCGAAAAGGGCGAATACCAGCCGTTTCGGGTTTTCTTGGAGCCTTTCTTGCCATGCAGCCCGCACTGGTTTCTCTTGAGTATACAGATATTGAGCGTGCTCGTGAGATTCTGGATGCCTATCCTGAAGCAGAACTGGATTTTGTGGACTGTTGCATTATGGCGCTGAGCGAGAGACTGAATATCACAAAAATTTGCACATTTGATCGTCGGGATTTTAGTATGGTTGCACCTGCCCACGCTCAGCATTTCGAGTTGCTACCCAATTAGCCTTCATTAATTGCCCCTGCCATGATTATGGCAGATGTCTTCGATCATTGTTATACCAACTCAGAAAATCCGCCCTCCAAAACTGATGTCTGGCACGAGATCACATAAGTAACTGATAAAATCTCCACCAAATCTATCCAAAAATTAACCTTTTCGCAGTTTGTCCACTATAATGAATAGAACGGTGGGTAACGGGAGTAACTTAAAATGGACCGTCAACATGAGGTCTGTATCAATTGTTTGAGGGCAGACAGTGTTGAACAACACCTCTGTGCCGAATGTAATTCTTTGAAGCCGCGTCTGCATGACTTAACCAGACAAATTTTGCAGCCAGAATTTGAGTTGTTGAACCTCTATAAAACCAGCGACACCCATCCATGGTCGTTCCACTATGCCGGTCCCGAAGGATGGACCGACCATCAATCCTATGTCTGTGTGGCGACCACCTTGGCCCGCGATTGCCAACTCCGCGATAAGATGTCCGGCATTGGACTCCATTACATTGCGCCGATGGGTTTCGCGGATGCCTATATTTTTGATCTGAATGACTGTATTATGTTTGTGAAGTGGGTTCAGGCAGAAGGTTTCTCTCTGGTAGCGCCAGCCACACATGGCTACGGCGAAACGGTAGGATAGAGTTGGGCGGGAGTGGCATGCCGTGCCGCTGCCCACCCCGCAGCATCCTCAGTCGCAACAACGTTCACGATGGATTGCCGTATTGGAATGATTTGGGTGCGCTTACCAATCGGTGATAGCGTTGATATACCGCTGCGCGGAGTATTCTACGCCTGCTTTGGCATTCTTTTTGATCTCCAGCCCAAATCGATAACTGTAGACGCGCTCGTAATCAAACGGCTCCAATGCGGTGATGATCTGGCGAATCTTTGAAGCGGACAGGGGAATCAGGTTGGCGTAGCTGTACATGAAAGTCACATAGCGGCGGTCATCCACCACGACGATGGTATCGCCGGTGAGCAGTGCGCCTCTGCCATCCGCACCATCCACCCAATGCAGCACCTGCGAGCCATCATAATGCCCGCCGCAGCGTATCAGCGTCAGGCCGTCGCCTAACGAGAGCGTCTCGCCCTGCCAGAACTGCACAGCATCATCGGGGCGCATCACCCACTGCCGCTCAGCCTCGTGAATGTAAATCGGCGCATCAAATGCCCGGCTCCACTCAATCATCGACGAATAATAATGCGGGTGTGAAATGGCGATTTTGCTGATCCCACCGAGTTCATTTATCCGGGCTATGGTCTCATCATCAATCAGCGTGATACAATCCCAGAGCACGTTCCCCTGTGGTGACTGGACCAGCATGGCCCGCTGCCCGATGGCGAAACGCGGCTCCGAGGCGATGCCGGTTAAGTCCGTTTCTTCTTCTCGGAAGACGTTTTTATGTTTGGCCTGCAATGTTTCGAGAGTGGTCCACTGCTGTCCATTGTGCCCGATGTACTGGCGCTCATCGTTGCAAATGGGGCAGCGTTCCGGGGGATTTTCCGAGGCGGGATATTGGGTGCCGCACGTCACGCAGATGTAATGTGCCATGTTCAAAATGCTCCTGTGGTTACATTATGATTCTACCCGATTTCAGCCGATGGCAAATCGTCCGCATGGACAGGCCGGACCTGTTCTTTGGTATGGCCTGCTGAACTACGGCTGCGGTGTGATGCGCAGCAGGGCCACATCATGGCTGTCCACATAGGCGGTGAAACTGCCTTTGATGCCGCCGATGGTTTCATCGCGCCAGACATCATAAACATCACAGGCCCGCTGCGGATGCAAGCCGATTGACTCCCAGGCCACTGTGATTCGCCGCTGCTGCATATCGCCCAGATTGAACAAGCCCACCGCCAGCGATCCACCGGCCAGCGGTTTAGCCCATACTTCGGCGCTTTGGTAGGCGTAAAGCGTCTCGCCGACGAAATAGCCCGTCCGCCCCAGCGCATCCTGATTGATGGCGATTGCCGCCGGGTTGAGCAGAATATCGCGGGTGGCTTGGTTCATATTGCGGACATCACAGCCGATCATCAGCGGCGCGGCTAACAAACACCACAGGCTGAAGTGTGTACGATATTCAATATCGGTGCAGCCACCTTTCGCCACCTGCGGATTACCGCTGCCATACATACCCACTACCAGCATATCCGGGTCGTTCCAGTGCCCAACTCCGGCGTAGGGATCGAGACCCTTTTGCCGGATAAAACCAATATCAACAATGGACTCCCATGAATCATCAATATCGCCTGTCGTGCGCCAGCAGTGCCCGCCAACCTTCGATCCCCACAGCCACGGATGATTGCTGCCCCATTCGCAGATGCTGTATAAAATCGGGCGTCCGGTGGCGCGTAAAGCCTGCCCCATGCGCTGATAGAGGGTCGTCGCATCCACGCCCGGCGGCACATAGCAATAATCGTACTTCAGGAAATCAACTTCCCATTCCGCGAAGGTCTGCGCATCAACTTCCTCATAACCAAAGCTGGCCGGCTTGCCGCCGCAGGTATGACTCCCAGCGCAGGAATAGATGCCGAATTTCAATCCCTTGCTGTGCACATAATCGGCGACCGGGCGGATGCCGTCGGGGAATTTGTCCTCATCCCACATCAAGCGCCCATTGACGCGCTGGTCGGCATGCCAGAAATCATCAACGACAATGTATTCATAACCAGCATCCGCCAGTCCGGTCTCGATGAAGGCATCCGATATGCCCATCACCGTCTCGGCGGTAATCTCAGCTCCGAAAACATTCCAGCTATTCCAGCCCATGGGCGGTGTTTGCGCGATTGTCATGCTCAATAATCCTCGTAATCGAGTGCAACCTTCAACACATCATGTGCGCCGCCGTCAATCAGGGCATAGGCAGCCTGCGCCTGCTCAAAGGGGATGGTGTGCGTTAACAGTTCATCCACACGAAGCTGCTGATTCTTCAGCAGGTTAAGCGATGCTTCGCGCAAACGTGGGCGGTCCCACAGGGGATAATGGCGGTGTGGATTACCCCAACTTCGCGTACTGGACACCATCGTCACCCGGTTATGATGCCACTCCTCGCCCAGATAAAGCGCAGATGCCCCGCCCTGATAAAATCCCGCTGCCACCACCAGCCCGCCCATGCGAACGCAGCGAATCGCATTGTGCAGCGCCGTATAACTGCCCGAAAACTCGATGGCAATATCGGCTCCCGGCGTTTCGTTTTTGATCACCGCACCGACATCTTCGGTGATCGGGTCAAAGGTATGAGCTGCGCCGGTGGCGAGTTCGCGCCGTTCCATGATTGGGTCAACGGCATCAATCCGCGCCGCGCCATTTAACACCGCCAACTGCACACTCAACAGACCAAGCGCTCCCAGACCAAAAATAACCACATGATCGCCCACTTTGATCTGCGCATCGTGGATGGCCTGTAATGCGATACTGATGGTTGACAGGAAAATCGCCTGCTGCGGTGTGATGTCGGCGGGCAGGGGCGCGACAACCTCTAACTTTGCGATGTCGGCGGGGACGAACGTGTGGGTTTCACGATGGGGTCGGGGCAGGTGGATTTTATCGCCAACGGCAAACTCGGAAATCGACGAACCCACTTCTATGACCTCGCCTACCCACTCATAACCCGGCGTCTGTGGATAGGATTGCTGGCTGTCATCGGCAACGAACAGCCGTCTTTGCGGGTCAAACCGTTTCTCATGAAAAGGTGATGTGCCGCGATAGAGATTTATCTCGGTCCCGTGACTGATGGCGCTCATGATGGCGCGTACCCGCACTTCATTGGCGGCTAGTGGAGGGTCATCATATGCTTCCAATGCGAGTGCATAGGGGGCAATCAATTGTAATTCTCGCGGCATTTTGCATCCTCAGGTGTGTTCTTCTGGATAAACGAGGCCCCACTGCGCCCGTAAAGCATCCATCAGGCGCATGATTGCCAGCGTCTCATCAAGGGGCATGAGCTGGCTCTCCAGTTGGTCGCTCCGCAAACAATCGTGAACTTCACGAATCTCGTGTACATAACCGTTGCCTTCAAAGGGCAGATGGAGTGTTTGCGGTTCTTCACCGTGCGGGTGGAGGGTGATGGTGTCCGGGCGGAAGAAAATATTGTGTATCTTGATATAACCCGCTGTCCCAATAATAAATGCCTCACGCGGTTTGTACGCCTGCAAACCACACGACAGCATCGCCGATGCACCGCTATCATAGGCCAGAATGATGCTGTCGAGCACATCCACCCCGGTGGGGCCAATATGGGCAAAACTCTGCACCGATTGGATATTTTCCAGCCCCAGAATCATTGACGTCAATGAAATCGGGTAGATGCCGAGGTCCAGCAAAGCGCCGCCTGCCGTCGCGGGATTGTACACGCGATGTTTGGCATCAAAGGGGATCTTGATGCAGAAATCGGCCTGTACCAGTTTGATGTCACCGATTTTCTCGTCATCCAGCCACGCATTCACCTGTGCGATGGCGGGAAAAAATCGCATCCACATGGCCTCCATCAAGAACAGCCTTTTCTCGCGGGCCAGTTGGATGCACGCTTCGGCTTGCCGGGCATTGAGGGTGAAGGATTTTTCGCAGAGTACGTGCTTTCCAGCCTGCAAGCACATCAGCATGTTGTCGTGATGAAGATTGTGCGGCGTGGCGATGTAAACAATGTCGATGTCGGGGTCGAGTGCGAGGGCTTCATAGGCGGCATAGCGTTTGGGGATGCCGAATTCATCGGCAAAGGCATCTGCTGTTTCCTGCCGCCGCGATGCCACCGCCACCACCTCCGCCTCCGGGATGGCTACCAGCGCCTTCGTGAAATTATACGCGACGTTGCCTGTCGCCAGAATCCCCCACCTGATCTTGTCCACTGGTATTCCTTTGTGTGCGCCCTCAAGTATATCAGGCAGCACGGTCAACGCCACAGGTTTGCACTCACATTAGGAGAAAACGGAGAGAGATTTTGAAACGAGGTGATATGGGCGGGGTTAGTCGATGAGGTGATGTGGGATACCGTCTTTAATCATACACGCCCTGCTCCTGAGCTTCCGCGACAAGTTGATCGAGAATCGCCCTTCGTTCCTCATCTATCTTTTCTTTATAGTTCATGACATCTTCTAGCCGAATGCGACGGTGCTTACCAACCTTCCGGTACGGAATCTTATTTTCCTCAAGCAACCTGATGAGAAACGGACGGGAGACATTTAGAATGTCAGCGGCCTCCACAGTCGTTAGTTCAGCATCTATCGGAATAACCATGATCCCGCACCCGGACGCCATTGCTTCAAGAATATCCATCAGCATGGCTACCGCACCTGCCGGAAGTTCAATTGGTTCAGTTTGCTCGGCATCAATGACACGTAATGTCAGTGGGCGGTCTCTACGAGCATATCGTGACAACCGGCGCATCGACGTTCGGGCCTTCACAGCCTCTTGCTCAGTTGGGGGAAGTTGTCTGTGTGCAGTCATTTGTTCAGGATCCCGTGCATTTCAGATATATGCAGAATAGCACACTATGTGAAATATGATTTCTCCCAAAGCCTGTTGTTTTGCGCGGATGATGGCAGACAGCAATGGCTGTAGTTAGATCGCGTGCCGAATTCAATGTTACACTTTCAGCAAAACATCGCCCGATACGGTATCAGTGCTGCGAAACCTACTTAAACTGAATCTGCATAAGGTGATAGTGGAGCTGGGGCAAAACATCACGGAGGAAGTGTTGCCATCTTGGTTCAATAATCTGCGCCAAATCGTCCAATGAGGCATCCTCAAAGTCTTTTCTACGAAGTAGTGGCATCTTATATAGATAACTCCATTTTGGGTATAGTTTTGGTCGGCAACCCGTGAAAACGTCTCGATTGCTACTTGCATGTTCAAATAGAATTTCCCGGATATATTGGTTTTCATCTTCGACTGGACCGAGCGCTAGGTACAGATTTAATTGATCCTGACCATTTACGAATTCAATGGAAAGTGATGCCGAAGATCCACTCCAGCCGATACCAAGATTAAGTTCTTGAATCTCCTGCCATTCACGAAGTACACAGTTAACATACGACTTTGTGTGACGAAAAAGGATTAGTTCAGCCTGATTTTGAACAAGATATGCCAAGTAATCAGATAGATCTTGACGTAAATCTGGCATGTGTTCAATGATCAGGTCAATGGCAGCTTTATGGCTGCGGTAAATCTGCTGGCACAACTCAGCTATATCTGAATCACTCACGATATACCTCCTCAACATAGTTACATAATGGCGCATTATTGTGTTGACGTCGGTACCAAGCATCGAGGCTTGTGCCTGACGAACCTGTTCAATAATTTCGGCTAAGTCGCCATAACTCAATGGAATATATGGGCTATCCTCGTCCTGCGGTGGTACACCGTCTGGCGTCAGAAAAACCGGAATAATGGCACCGGCACCGGGATATCGACGCTGGGCGACTTGATAATATCGTGTAAGCTGGTTACTATGCTCACCGGTAAATATCTTGTTCTCGATGATACACACGATACTACTATCAGCATCATGAATCAGGATGTCAACATTCTGTGTCTCGCGCTCAACGGTTGCACTAGAAAAATTTGTCACGTTGATGCGAATAGGGGAAATCGGTGGTTCGTCAGCAACTGACAAAACTCTCATCAAAAAGGCTTTTAGAAACCGATCATCTAAACCATGCTTTTCGGCTGGATTGAGCATAAATGAGAGAAAATCAGAATGCCTCAGTTCCTGACGTACTGCACCTATTGCCTCAAAGATATTAAATTCTGCAATCAGTCGTTCGAGTTGATCAAGTTGTGGGTTATTGACAACGAACGATTCAAGTTCGCGTATGAGATTTTGGTTGTGCATTATTCATTTCCCAAAACAACAATTCCGTGCGGCGATCTTTACGGATACAACCCCTCCTCAAAGCCCAGCCGCTGACAGCGTTCCTCGGTGATGACCTCATCGGGAAGGCCCTCTAACACGCCGATGCACGTCACGGCGCAGCCGAAATCGCCCACCACCACGCTGTCCACATTGAAGATCTCGTAGACATCCAACCGGATGCCCAATCCGGGGAACGGGGCAATGGACAGCTCAAACTCGCGCACCCATGTCCCATTTTGCAGCGGCATGACCAGTTTTGCGCGTAATGTCACGCTTCTATCCATCTCCCAGAATCTTGACAATCTGGTCGATGTGGTTGGTGTCATGCCACAGCACCAGCACAAATTGTTCATGCAGCGTCATCGCGCCGCGCCGGGGATGGCGGGCCGTGCGCATCCAGTCGTCATCAGTGATTCCAGTCAGGTAATCCAGATAGGCCGTGCGCCGTTCCCGCCATAGAGTCATGACGCTGTCCAGCGCCTGCTCGTTATAGCCGTTCTCGGTCACCATCGCATCGGGATCGGGAAAGGGTAGGTCGGGATAATCCTCTTCAAGAGTCAGGCGGGCGCGGTTATGGTACACGCCGTCAAAATCATGCAAGTGCCCGACGACTTCAAGCGCCGTCCAGCCATTGCCGCCATCACGCCGCGTATTCAAATCTGACGGTTTGGCGGCCCGGAGCATGTGCTCGACGATGCCGGGCGTTTTACGAAGGGCGTCAAATTGCCAGCTCCGTACTGCTGTATGGTTCATGGGTGGTGTCCTCTCTCGCGTAACTTTGGATAACCATATATTATAGCGTCGGGCCACTGATTTACACAGTCGCCCTGGAACACAATACAACGTGCGCAGAAAGAAGGTCTTTATGCCATTCAACGCTACATGGGCGATTGATGACCATATCATCCTCGTTCAGATGTATGGTGTGCCCACTGACAAAGAAATCGGACAAATTGACGCACATATCCTGACCTCGCTGGATAAAGCGAACGGCTGCTGTCTGCATGTGATTGTGGATTTCAGCGATGTTGACGAATTCCCGATCAACTTGACCCACGCTCTTAAAATATTCACCCATTCGCGCCACAGCCATGCCGGGTGGACGATACTGGTCGGTGCGCCAACCGGGCCGACCTTGCTGGCAAATGCCATCAGCCAGCTACCGCGCTCGCGTCTTATCGCCAAGGTGACGGTTGATGAAGCGGTGCGTTATCTGCGGTCAGTGGATGAGAATATTCCGTGAATCCTACGCCGATATTTCCGATTTCATGCGCTTGCCAAGCGAGGCGTATCGCGGCGCGGTGAAGCGGTCGGCGTAATGGCGGGCGATGAGCAGTGCGGCGCTGACAATAAACATGATAGCCGTTGTCACCTGCGAGACATTGACACCGTTCACCAGCGGCACCTCAATGCGGATGAACTCCAGCATGAAGCGGATGGCAGCATAGCCCAACCCGTACATCAACACAAAATCCCAGCGCATCAGGCCCTTGCGCCGCCGCGTGTACAAATAAAACATCACGCCGAACAGCAGCAAATTGAGCAGCGACTCGTATAAAAACAGCGGATGGAAGGTCGTGCCGGGTTCATACGGGGCGACGGGGTTATCAATGGTGATGGCCCACGGCAGGTCCGACGGTTCTCCATATAATTCTTGATTGACATAATTGCCCCAGCGCCCGATACCCTGTGCCAGTGGCAGCGAAATTACGGCACGATCCGCCCAGATGGACATCGGCAAGTCATGACTCCGTGCATACCACACCAGGCCGATAAATCCACCCAGCACCGCTCCAAAAATCGACAGCCCACCGCTCCAGATCGCCAGCGGCCCATTGTTGAGGTCCAGCAGATAGTCGAGTGACAACTCACCGCGTGCCGCATCGCCCGCTGGGAATAATACCGACCACAATCGCGCCCCGATAACCCCCAGAATCACGACCCACATCAGGCCATTCCACACATGTTCAGGGTTGTCTTTGTCACGGCGGGCCAGATAGGCTACCATCCATGCCGCCAACAGGATGCCGGTCACAATGATGACGCCATACCAGTGAATGGACGGGCTGATCGTTGTGCCAAAAATATCTATATCGCCAAAATTGATGCTTCTTCGTGTAATTTCCACCGCAAATCTCCCACAGCAGGTTCGATAAAACCCACCCCACCGTCACTTCGCGCCACCTCCCCCCGCCCGGCGGACGAGGGTTTCTCCCCATTTATGGGGAGATGTCCGAAGGACAGAGGGGAAGGAGCGATTGAGGGAGGGGTGAATCCCACAGCGAACTGTACACGATTCACGGGCGGGTTGCAATTTCGGGTTTGACCGTTCACAATTGCCCACAGATTATCCCCCCAATCACAGGAATAGCAGCATGATTGCGACAACACATAACGACCTGATCTTTGAAATCAAACTCAATCGCCCCGAAAAGCGCAACGCGATGACCATCCAGATGCTGATGGAGCTAGCCGGGGCCGTCGCGGAAGCAGAACGGACTGGTGGCGTGCGGCTGATAGTGGTGCGCGGTGAGGGTAAAATGTTTTCCGCCGGGCTGGATTTGATGTCAATGGGCGGCGCACCGGAGGAATTTGGCGACGATTGGATGCACCACTCGCATGAAGTGAGCCGGGCATGGCAGGCATGTTTAAATCGCCTCGCCAATGCCTCGCTGCCCTCGCTGGCCCTCATCCACAGCTACGCGATTGGCGTCGGACTGGAACTCGCGCTGGCTTGCGATTTGCGTTATGCCGCGCCGGATGTCCGTCTCAGCCTTGAGGAAACCAGAGTCGGCCTCATCCCCGATGTAGGCGGCACAACGCGCCTGACAGGTTTGATTGGTCCCGGACGTGCCAAAGAAATGATCTACACCGCCCGCCGGATCGACGCCGAAACGGCGGAACGCTGGGGTCTGGTGAATCGTGTCGTGGCCTATGAAGAATTTGACAGTGCGGCGATGGAGCTCGTCGAAGAGATCAGTGGTTGTTCTCCACTGGCGGTATCGGCAGCCAAACGAGTGATTCAGGGGATTCTTGATGAGCAGCGCGGCATGACCATGGAAGCCAGCGAAATCGCACCGCTGTTTCACACAGAGGACCTGCAAATTGGCGCTCAGGCGACGATGATGAAACAGAAACCCGAATGGAAGTGGAAGTAGAGGCGTATCAGCTATTCCAGAAACAGCACGAAATGGGCTTCATCGAGGGGTAGGCCATCAACAATCAGGGCCTGTGGCTCGACACCCCATTTTTGAAAGCCGAGGCTTTCGTAGAGCTTAAGAGCGGCTTGATTGGTGGTGACGACGGTTAACTTGACCTGTGTCACGCCCTCCCACTGCCGGGCCTGTTCAACGGCGCGTTCCATCAGCAGACGACCGATGTGTTTGCCCCGCGCTTCTGGAACGACATACACGCCCCAGATGATGACAGAGTGCTGGATTTTGCGACCCGTCATGCGCAAGATACCGGTCGAGCCGAAAAACTCGCCATTCTCTTCGGCGATGAAAATGACGTTATGCTCACCCAGACGCGATCTCAGTTCGAGGATGCGCTCTTCCGTTGAACGCTGGGCTTCATCTTCAAAACTCCTGCCAAAACTGTGCGGTGTATCTTGCAACGAGCGCAGACGTAAATCGAGGTATTTTTCAAGTTCGTTCAATTGAAGTTGGCGAATGTTCACGTTGTACTCCTCTGACATACCCACCATTTTAACATGGTATGGCGTAATGCCGAGGTGTCTCAAAAGCCAACGTTTTGTGAAACTTTGTGAAATTAGCTAGGCAAATCCGCAAATTAAGTGTATCTTAATCCTGTATCAATACTATCTAAATGTTCACATGAGGCACAACACCAATGGCTAGCCCGACCGAAAACAATCGCAGAAGTCTGATGGACGCCCTCGACGAGCGCCAGCAAGCTCCTGTTATGGAAGAATCGCCCACCCAACCTTATCGCGAAATGGATTTTTCGGACTATGTTCCGCCGCAGAAGAAACGCACATCAGCCCGTGTTGCAAAAATTCGTGCCCATCTGCGACCCAAGCTGCTGTCCACCATCGATGAATTCGATGAAATGGAAACCAGCAACCCGGAACACCGCCGTATCGTCGTTGACCGCCTGCGTAAAAGTCTACCACGCTTGAATGTCCAACTCAGCGACGGTGAATATCGCGAACTTGAAGAGGGTCTGGTAAATGACCTGCTCGGTTTCGGCGCGATTGAGCCATTGGTGCAGAATAAGCAAATCTCAGAGATCATGGTAAACGGACCTGAGGTTATTTTCGTTGAGGCCAAAGGTAAACTGATTGAGTCCGATATTGTTTTTGACGATGAAGAACACCTACAGTGGACCGCCCAGCGTATCGTTCGTCCCTTGCAGCGTGACCTTAGCCGCCGCAATCCTATGGTCGATGCCCGTCTACCGGATGGCAGCCGCGTGCATGTCGTGATGCCCCCATCATCGCTGGCTGGGACCACTATCACCATCCGCAAATTCCCGGAAAAACCGTTAACAGTTGAGGACCTCGTGAGTTTTGGTTCATTTACGCCTGAAGTTGCCAGGTTCCTTG
>JAKEEQ010000062.1 GCA_022616515.1 Chloroflexota bacterium
AATCGTCTTGAATTTGACCTTATTCCTATCCAGCTTCACTTCGCGCCCTTATTATCTTAAAAGTGTCCCTCCGCCAGCCGCAAACGGGGGAGATGGTTAACATCGCTTGAATAAAGTCGTTTACCGCCCGGAGTCGCCTGTAAGTACAAGTGGTTTTCTCCGGTCGACTCGCATTTCTTCCCCATTCTCCCCATAAATGGGGAGATGTCGCGCTAGCGACAGAGGGGATGGGAGGGTTAGGGGGTAATTTTCGGCTCATCAGTCAAAACCTCACCACTACCAGGTAAAAAAATACGGGGCACTTGCGCGTCCCGTATGTTGTCAAATTATCGTTGGTACTGCCGTTCAGTGACCGATGCCGTTCCGGGTAGGCTGGCTCTGCTTGCGACCCGTCACCAGTCCACGACAGTTGGGTGCATCACAATTACACATGAACGTCTTGAACAGGTAGTCCTCGGTCTGTGCATAATCCATGGTTACGAAATCACCGGCCTCAATCGGTTTGACGGCAATGAACCGGCGCTGGTCCATATTGACCACTGTATTGGGATCGCAGCTATGCAGGATTTTGCCCATGAAATAGGGATCATGCAGGTGCAAGCCGGAATGCACTTGCAGTGAGAACTGCGTTATCTCCGACACGTAAAAGCCGGTGAATTGAAAGACAATCTCGCCGGGCAAAAAGGTTGCGCGACTGCGTACACCCTCTCCCACCATATCGTCGCCGCGTACAATCTCAAACCGGTCGCGCGTTGGTTCGTTGGGAAAGGGTGGTAGTTCATCCGGGTAAAAGCGGTACGATAACATATGTCCTCCCAAAGTCTATTGACGCAGAAGAATCTGGTAATTCATTTGAACAGGTGCAAATGTCTCTTCCACAAAGGCCAGTACATCAAATTCGTTGTAACCTTTGCAGCTAAACACATCAAGGTAAAGATCGCGGGCCATGTCGTTGGTGTGGACCATAATGGCGCTGGTCTCAATCAACTGCACACCGGAAATGCCCTCTTCGATGCCCTGCCCGAATCGCGCCACCAGCGCCTCACCATAGGCCACCATATCAATGCGGTCCACGAGTTCGCGCAGAAATTGGGCAATGGCGGTGGTGCTGAGCAGATTCTCATTACAGCCGGTCGCACCCAACACCAGATGCTTGCCGTAATAATGTACCCCATCAACAAGGATGCGTTTGTACTCTTGTTTGGTGACAGACATTGCTTTACTTGCTCCTATGACTGAACAGCCGATGCAAAAATGACACCGCTATATTCACGTTGGGCGTGATCGGCGGGGGCAGCGGAAACGATGATGGACGACGGAATGAATCCCGCCTGCAACAGTGCCTCCGAAACATCTTCCTGCTGTAAATAGACATTCGGGAAGCGGGTACCGCCGAAGTCCGAAAATTGTGCTTCATGCAGGGATGACATGATGAATGTGCCACCCGGCTTTAACAGCGCTTTCATAGCCTGAATGTGCCCGTGCCACTCATTTTTGTCATTGGTCACTGCATCCAGACAATAGTGGGCCGTGACCACGTCGTATAATTGGTCCGTTTCGACCGGAGGTGACTGGTAGAGATCACAGGGGACAACCCGTGTCACCACGTTGCGAAGCTGCTGGCTCCGTTCCGCGATGTCGGTACCACCAGGCTCGGAGACGCCCTCAAGCTGCAAAGTGCGCTTGATAAACGGCGTCCAATCGAAGTCCTCATCCTGCCCGTCCAACCACTTCTGGACAACGGCACGGTTGGCATCAACGTAATCGCAAAAATGAATTTCACTCGCACGAGGGGCTGCCGCAATCATGCCGATAATGGTCGGGCCACCGCCAAATTCCAGCACAGAAACGCCATGCTCCAGTCCGGCGAAAACCTCCACCAGAAAAGTCATCAGGCCATCTGCCTCTGTACCAATCTCGCTGTAATAGGCATTCAGATAGGCCAGCGGATCGAAGGCGTTGTATGTTGCAAATTCAGTCACTAAGGGTTCCTTTCAACGTTTGTTTGGTAGCTCTAAAAATTGCTAATGGGCGGGCGGCTTTTTAAAGCCTTTACCATAGGCAACATGCCCCTGACCGATCACCAGAAACGCATCCGGGTCAGCCGTCGCTACCAGCCCGCGCAGGGCGGTTACCTCGGAGCGCAGCACGGTTACAAACAGCACTTTGTGGGTTTCTTCGGTAAATTTCCCTTCAGCATCCCACGCGGTAACGCCCCGGTGCAGCGTATGCAAAATTAGATCGGAGATTGCCTCCGGGCGATTGGTGATGATGGTCGCGGTGCGGATAAGGCTGGGGCCTTCCAGTATGTAATCACAGACCATGCCGTACACACCCAGCGAAATGATGGCAAACATGGCTGATTCCCAGCCGAAGGCGAGACTCGATGCCCCAACGATTAACCCATCAACATACAGGGTTGAACTGCTGGCCGGGATGCCAAAGCGCAGATTCAGGATGCGTATCAACACAGTTGTTCCGCCAGATGTTGCCCCCAGCCGAAAATTGATGCCGCCGCTGATGCCACCGAAGATACCGCTGAAAATAGCGTTCAGGAGATGATTCTGGCTGAGACCCTCCGCCGGAAACAGGGGAACCAGTAAATCGGTAAACGCCGAAAAAAGCACCACGAACACGACGGTTTTAGCGATAACCTGCCAGCCACCGAGCGTGTAGTATCCCAGCACGAGAATCGGTAGATTGAACAGAAGCGTCATCACACCGACAGGGGTTCCAATGAGATGATTCAGGATTATGGCGATGCCGGAGACGCCGCCGGGTGCGATGCCCGATGGAACCAGAAAAGCAACCACAGCGGTTGCTGACAGCAGGGCCGCGATGTTGATGAGTAGAGTCTGCAACAAAAGCTGCCCAAGATGCTGCTTCACAGATACTGTGGGCAGATAACGGATCTTCAATAGAGTCGCCATGAATGTCTCGCCGGGAATGGATTCGTTACTCATCGTAACAACCCGATGTTTCGAATTGGTGTTGAACAAATTACAGTATGAAAAAGCCATGTTACAGTTTCGTGACATTGCCTTGACAGGATATTTTATTGGACGGAGAGCCGTTTCCAGTTATCATCAACGCGGTTTCTCCCGCCATTTTGAAAGGTAAACGATGAAGCGTTTATTGATTCTACTGTCCCTTATTTTACTGCCAGTCAACCCCGGTCAAGCCCAGGATAATCTCACCCCGGCGTTTATCGCCATCACCTTTGAAGAGGTCTCGGCGGGCAATCCGTGTCTGCTGGCTGTCGGCGCTTATGCCGGGTTTTTTGGTGGTGATGTTGGGGATTCCCCATTGCCGATTGTCAACGAGAACGGCGATTGTGCGTTCGCGGCAGGCACATCGCTGCGCATTCGGATGGGGCGCACCGCCAGCAGCTACTTAATTTTCAACAGCGGCTCCATGACTATTGACCTGTGGCTGCGCGGCGCGGCTGTCCTCTCCGAGAGCACCAATGGAGCCGAGTCGATGAACAGAGAGGCGGAGTTCGACGAAATCCTCTTCACCGCAACCGGGGAAGCCGTCATCAGTGATATATCGCTGAGCTTTGCAGTTGAACGGCTGGCATCGGACAGTTTCACCTTTGACGGCGCTGCGGAAGGCTCTCCCTGTCTTGAGGGGCTGGCATGGGCTTTCCTGAGTGAGTTTAGTGGAGATGCTGTCATTGCCACGACCAGTGACACCGGACTGGGCGCTCCCGAATGTTCCATCCCGCCCAATTCCGTACTGAGCTTTTCGCTGGGTACCCCGGCTAGCCTCATCGAATTTGCCTCATCTGGTGCAGCGTTGGTAAATCTCTACATGGACGGGCATCCTGTACAGCCACCAGCCTCCATTATGGGCGCGGGTGGTTATTTTGCAACCTCGATTGTCGGCTTCAATGAGGTGCGTATTCTGGCAGGTGAGACAGGCGTCCGGCTCGATAATCTGGCGCTGGAATATCCGACGCTTGATTTTGCACAGTATGTGTCATTTCCAGAAGTCGGGGCGGATTGTGCGGCTTTTCTGGACGGCAGGCCGAATATTAATGCCGCCAGATTATCCACCAGCCAATTTCCTGCCCCGATCATTGAGGCTTCGACCTGCACCCTCAATCCCGGCAATGAACTAACGCTGTCCTTTGAACGCCCGGTAGTCACCTTTGGTTTCTGGAGCACAGGTGGCGGCGTGATTGAAGCGTACCGGGGTGGTGCTGCGGTGCGCCCCGCCGATGTCGTGCGCTGACTGGACGGCTATTATTTCGCCAGCAATCCGGCGGGGATTGATACGGTTATCATCAAGGAAGACAGCGGTTTCTCAAGCGTGCGCCTGTCCGACATTCGCTTTTCCGTCCTGCCGCCGACTGGACTGGCTGTGGTCAATTTCTTTGATGTGGCGGCAGGAACACCCTGCACCGAGATACTGGCAGCGGCGGGAATCACCGCGATGGCTGAATTCCCACCGGAGCGGGAAGCGCCATCCATCCAGCCGTCTGACGCTGAAACAGCTTTCGGATTTGAACAACGCTGTGATTTCGATCCCGGTTCCAGTCTGACCATCACCTTAGACCGTCAGGCACTTGGCCTCAATTTTTTCATGGTCGGCGCGGCAACCATCCAGTTTTTCCGCGATGGTCAGCCCGTCAGCGACCCGTTGGGGGTCAGTGGTTTGCCATTCACCTACTCCGGTCAGATATGGACGGGCTTTGACCAGATTGTATTCACCGAGCCGACTGGTTTCTCGTCATTCGGGTTAGTCGGCCTCGAAATTTTGTACGGGGAGTAATTCTTGCAAGACACGCTGGGCGGGAATTAACCCGTCCAGCCTGTTTCTGTAGTACAACACATTATCGTTTTGCTCATAGGGCCGGGCCATCGCGTCAATTCCTTTACAAAAATTTACACTTCTGATTCGCTTATTCAAAATCCAGTAGCAACCCCTGAATACGTATAAGAAGACCGGTCCTCAATAATTAAGATGGCTACCTGTCCACCTGGCTAGGTATAAGTCTAACTAGTTGGACAGTTAGCAAGGTGTGATTCCCCCGCTAGAATGATGAATGAAACCTTAAGACAAGCTGTATCGCAAAGGAATCTCAATTCTTTATGAACCGTCTAGTAACTACCACTCTGGCTCTGGTGCTGTTTCTGGCACTGCTCCCCAATCTTCCGACTCAAGCGCAGGGTTTTTACAACGAAGCCCCGATGCTTACCACACTGGTCAACAACGGCGAACTGCCGCCCGTTGACGAACGCCTGCCGATTGCCCCGATGGTCGTGCAGCCCAATGAAGAAGTCGGGCAGTATGGCGGCACATGGGAAATGGCCTTGCTGGGAACCCGCGACCGCTCGATGCTGCGCCGCACGATGTGGTACGAAGGTCTCGTTCGCTGGGACACGCAGTGGCTGCGCGTGGTGCCTAATATCGCCCAATCGGTTGATGTCAGCGACGACTCCACGACTTACACCTTCGCACTACGACAGGGCATGCGCTGGTCAGATGGTGCTCCGTTCACCACTGATGACATCCTTTTCTGGTATGAAGACTTGATGCTGAATCCAGACGTGCCGGTTGATACTCCTGCCTGGATGTTGAACGGCGATGGTACAATTGCCAACGTTGAGAAGGTGGACGAGACCACCGTCGTTTTCCGCTTCAATAGACCGAACGGTTTGTTCCTGCAAAATCTGGCTCACCCTGAAGCGATTGAGCCGATTGCCTATCCCAAGCACTATCTGTCCCAATTCCACGCCACCTACAACACTGACACGCTGGACGCAATTCTGGCGGAAGAGGGCATCGAACCCGACCCGGAAAGCGACCTGACACTGTGGGCACGCCTGCTGATTCGCAAGGGAGTCGGCTCCGGGCGCTGGCGCAATCCCGAACTGCCCACCCTCAATGCATGGATTTTGCAGAATCCGTACGATGACGAGACGACCGAATTGACCGCCGCCCGCAATCCGTATTACTGGAAGGTCGATACCGACTTCAACCAGCTACCGTACATTGATTATCTCCACTATTCGGTCCATGAAGAAGCAGACACAATCGTCGAAGCGGTGCTCAATGGCGAAATCGATATGCAGGACCGCCACATCGGCAGTTTTGACAATCGTGCCCTATTTGAAGAAGGGGCTACCGCCGCTGGCTACAATCTGTACACCACCATTCCGCAGAGTTCCAACACCGTCGTATTCATGCTCAACCTGACTCATCATGACCCGGTGCTGCGCGACATTTTCAACAACAAGGATTTCCGCGTAGCCCTCTCAACTGCCATCAACCGTCAGGAAATCATCGACACTGTTTACAGCGGCATCGGCCAACCCCATCAGGTTGCGCCCGCTCCTCAGTCGCCATTTTATGATGAGACAATGGCAACCCAGTATCTGGATTACAACGTTGATGAAGCTAATGCTTTGCTGGATGGCATGGGCTTGGCCGAGCGGGATGGCGATGGTTTCCGCCTGCGCCCCGATGGTGAGCAGTTGGCCTTTACCGTAACCGTATCCTCCAATGACCCCTCCAATTCCAATTGGCCCGGCGTTATGGAATTAGTGGCGGGCTATTGGGAAGCGATTGGTGTTGCGGTGATGGTCGATGTCGTTGAACGTGAAGTTGCCGGTGATCGCGTGATCGTGAATGAACACGATGCCTATATCTGGGAAGGTCTGGGCGGTCTTGAAGTCATTCTCGAACCAACCTACTACCTGCCCTTTGATGGTACGAGCGCCTTCGGCATTCCGTGGGCAGAATGGTTCGTTAATGCCAACGGTGATTTAGCCGAAGCACCTCCCGAAGCCGTCCAACAGCAGATGAATCTGTACCGCCAACTGCGCAGCACCGCCGACAGCGCCCAACAGTCCGTTTTGATGAGCGATATTCTGAGCATCTCAGCCGAGCAATTCTTCACCATTGGAATCTCGCTGCCCGGTAATTCGTTTGGGATTGTGAAGACCAACTTCCATAATGTTCCGGAAGTGATGCCGCTGGCATGGGCCTATCCCACCCCGGCACCCGCCAATCCTGAACAGTTCTTCATTACGCAGGACTAACCATGAAGTCATTTTTCTCAAGTCTCAGTATTAAGGTAGGCGCGATTGTCATCATCGCCGAAGTGATCGTGCTTGCCATGACCGGAGTGCTCTACACCCAGCGGTTTGCCGATGAGGTAGACCGCCGGGTCGAAAACCAACTGCTGCTGCCCGGCAAAATGATGGACGCCGGGCTGCTGGAACTCGACACCGTCGCGGATGCCGAGCAAATGCAGGTGCTCATCGGCGAAGAACTCATCGAAAGTGTCATTGTCGGCGCGAATCAGGTGGTGTTCTTCTCATCCGAACCGGCTTATTTGAACCAGCAGGTGGACAATACGCCGCTTGATCAGAGTCTGTTCGACGCTAGTCTGGACGAAGGCCGCGTTATCTCGCTGGATGAGGGCAAAGAAATTGTGACCGTGACCCCCATCTTCGCCTCGGATCGCCAGACAGTCCGCTTCTTCGTGTACATTAAGGCCGCCAACACCGAAGCCCAGGCCGAAAAGGCCAATCAGGTTAATCTGTTCTTGATCGGTTCGGTCATTACGATTGTGCTGACATCGTTCATTATCTATCTGGCCTTCAAATTTACGGTGTTTGACCGTCTGGAGAAAATCCTCCGCACACTGCGCCAAATTGAGCGCGGTAACCTTTCCGCCCGCGTGGACCACCGGGGATCATATGACGAGATGGGCGCACTGGCAACCAGCGTGAATGCGATGGCTGGTAAGCGCGAACAGGCCGAAAACGACCTGCGTAAACTCAACGAAGAGTTGGAGCAGCGCGTCGCTATCCGTACCCGTGACCTGAATGTTGCCTCGCAGGTGTCGCGACAGGCGACGACCGAATTGGACCGTTCCAGTTTGCTGCGTAAAGTGGCTGAATTGACCCGCGAGGGCTTCGGGCTGTATCACGTGTCTATCTTCCTGTATGACCGGGCCAAAGAATCACTGGTGCTGGAGGAAGGTACGGGCGAAATTGCCAGCCAGATGAAGGCTGAAGGTAAAGCGTTCCAGATCAGCGACCGGGGCCTGGTTCCGCAGGCGGCACGTACCCGCGAAGTCGCGCTTGCCAATAACGTGAACGTAGACGGCAATCATCTGACCAATCACCATCTGCCCCGGACCAACTCTGAGCTGGCCCTACCCATGCTGTTTGGTGACAATCTGGTGGGTGTGCTGGACTTGCAGGCCGAACAAGCCCAGCGTTTCAGCCCTGATGACATTCGTGTGATGACAACTCTCGCCGAACAGATTGCCATTGCCGTGCGCAACGCGCAACTGTACGAAGACTCACAGGACGCTCGTAAGGAAGCCGAAAAAGCTAACTCGGTTAAATCGCAATTTCTGGCAAGCATGTCCCATGAACTGCGCACCCCACTCAACGCCATTCTCAACTTCACCCAGTTTGTGTCGTCCGGGATGCTCGGCGCGGTCAATGACGAGCAGGTCGATATGCTGGTCAAGGCTACCGACAGTGGTAGACATCTATTGAGCTTGATTAACGACGTGCTGGATATCTCCAAGATCGAGGCCAATTCATTGAAATTGTTCATCGAGCATGACGTTGACCTGCGCGAAGAAATCGACAGTCTTGCATCTACTGCCGAAGCCGTCCTTGTCGATAAGCATGTGGCGCTTGAACTGGATATTCAGGACATCCCGCTCATCACCGGCGACAAGCGGCGCTTGCGCCAGATTATGCTCAACCTGATCTCCAATGCCTGCAAGTTCACCGATGAGGGTTATGTCCGCATTTCGCTGCGGCCCGAACCCGAACACATTCTGTTTGTCGTCGAGGACACAGGTCCGGGCATCGCCCCCGAAGAGCACCAATTGGTTTTTGAATCGTTCCGCCAGACAAAATCCGGCCTGAAGAAAGGCGAAGGTACGGGGTTGGGACTGCCCATCTCTCGTAAACTGACCGAAGCTCACGGCGGTGAGATGTGGTTGGAAAGTCAGGTCGACAAAGGTGCAACATTCTTCGTCCGCTTGCCAATCCATCCTGTGCATCTTGCCGAGGCAAAGGAGATCACCATATGAGCCAGCCCGCATTCCTTTACGTTGAAGATGATGAGATGAGCCGAATTGTCATGAATGTGGTGATGACCCGTATGCTGGGTTTTGAAAACCTGACCATCTTCGAGGACAGCGCGGACTTTCTGGAGCGGTTGTTGAGCCTCGATCCCATGCCTGACTTCATCTTTCTGGACATTCAGATGAAACCGTACACCGGCTTCGAAATGCTTGAAATGATCCGGGAGACCGAGGAATACGCCGAAATACCCGTCATCGCCCTGACCGCCAGTGTGATGAATGAAGAAGTGGAGTTACTGCGCCGGGCGGGATTCAACAGCGTTATCGCCAAGCCGCTGGACCAGCAGTCATTCCCCCATATTCTGGAAGACATTATGAATGGTAAAGAAATCTGGAAGGTGCTCTAGTGCGACCCCTTGATCAAAAGCGGATCTTCATTGTAGAAGACAATCCAGCCAATCGCGCCGTCACCACTGCTCTGCTGACTCGCCATGGAGCCGAAGTGCGCATGGAACGCTGGGGGCGCGACGCTGTCCGTCAACTGCGCACATTTGGCCCGGTTGACCTCATCATTCTGGATCTCATGTTGTCGGATGACATCAGTGGCTTTGATGTCTTTGACCAGATCCGTGCACTGCCAGATTTTAATGCCGTCCCGATTGTGGCCGTTTCAGCAACGGACCCGTCGAGCGGTATTCCAGAATGCCAGCAAAAAGGGTTTAACGGCTTCATCAGCAAACCCATCGAATTCACGTTATTCGCCGAGCAGATTGCCAGCCTGATTAATGGCGAAACAGTCTGGTACACTAATCAGCAAACCGATTTTAGATAAATGTACACATGTGGAAAGAGACAATGAGTCATACACACGCACTTGTCATTGAAGACGATAGCAACAGCGTTCAGGTTATCAGTATGTTGCTCAAGCAGCAGGGATTATCATGCACAGCCTTCAAGAACCCGCAGGATGTTGTTGATGCGCTGGGCAGCATTGAACCATTCGACGTCGTTTTTCTTGACCTTGAAATGCCGAATGTCGATGGCTATCAGATGTTCGAGTTTCTCCGTAAAAACGGTGTCAACAAACCGATTATCGCCTGCACGGTTCACACCAACGAGATGGAAACGGCTCGTGAACTGGGCTTCAATGGCTTTGTTTCAAAACCGCTGGACCCGCTGCGCTTCACGGACCAGATAAGCAGCATCCTCAGCGGCCAACCCGTCTGGGACGGCGACTAAACAGCCTACTTTAACCCTACGCTAACCGACAGATGCTCGTCATTCAGTTATAATGGCGAGCATTCCACGCAAAATGTGGATTGTATGACGGAACATGACCATTTTTTCCCCTCTGTCGCTGGCGTGACATCTCCCCATAAATGGGGAGAAATGGATAGGGAACTGATAGCGTCGCGAAGCCCGCCTAAACGTTCCCCCATAAATGGGGGAAATGTCCGAAGGACAAAGGGGGAAGCGTGCCAGCATTGTCGCACCACAGGGGGTTCATTCCATATTTCACATTTTGCGTATTCTGTCATTGTTAGCATTGCGAGGGTTTTCCCATGAATCGCCGCACACTCCTTCCCTTTCAAGGCTGGCGCGTGATTTTTTTCCGCGCAGTCGCTGTTTGTGTACTGCTGGTGCTTGTAATCCGCACCTGGCAGTTGCAATTTGTGCAGGGGGCGGAACTCAAAGGCGACTCCGATGAAAATCGCTTTCAGTCACTGCCCATTCCTGCCCCACGCGGAGCCATTTTTGACCGGAACGGCACCCCACTGGCGTTGAACGACGCCGCTTTTATTGTGAACATCGTTCCCGCTGAACTGCCGCTGACCTTAGAAGAAACCCTTGAAGTCTATAACCGGCTGTCGGCGCTGGTGGATGTTCCCGCAACACGGGCCATTGCCGATGCGGCGGGTCGCACCGATGAGCGCAGTATCGACGAACTGGTCCGCGAAGGCGAAGGTGTTGCACCGTTTCGTCCGGTCCCCATTTCCGCCGACGTAGACCGCGATATCGCCATGCAAATTCTCGAAGAGAGACAGTCACTGCCGGGTGTGTATGTCGAACATCGTGCGGTGCGTAATTACCCGACGGGTCTGTCCACTGCTCAGATGGTCGGCTACCTCGGCCCTATCCCTGAAGACCGCGCTCAGGAACTGCGTGAACTCGGTTACAACCCCGCCTTTGATCGCATTGGCTATTCAGGAATTGAAGCCTATCTAGAAACCGAACTGGCGGGTGTCAACGGCAGCGAAACCTATG
>JAKEEQ010000063.1 GCA_022616515.1 Chloroflexota bacterium
AAGCACAGCGGTCTTTGTCCGTGTTCCATCCGTGTTCATCCGTGGCCACGGACTTTACCTTCCGTCCTTCCGTGTGGTGTCACCGACTCTTGTCACCTGGACACCAGTCGATGGGGCGTTGAAATATGAAGTGCGCCAGAAATCTGAGGCCGGTGAGCGGCTGGTAGCGGTTACCGAGCGCAACAAATTCGTTCCGCCGGAACTTGATGCTGCTTATGAAGTGCGGGCTGTCCGGCGCGAAAATGATGATAAGACCAGCAGTGACTGGAGCGGTGCGGTCACAGTGGGTGGTAAATCCATGACCGACTTTGTGATTGAGACCACTGATCCTGATGAGGACAGCGACACACTGCCATTGATGGCGATTACCGATGACTATATGACACGGCGTGGACGGGGTGCTCGCAACCTGATCATTATCGCCGGGGTTGGGTTGATTACGCTGTTACTGGGGTTAGTTGCCGGGCTAGCCAGCGGTCCTCAATTCGGCATCGGCATTGATCCCAGCAATACCCCCCTCAGTGAGGCAGATGTACAGGCCACCGCATCACAGGCAGTTGCCAATCAGGATAATGCAGTGGCTCGTGCCACACTTTCCAGCGAATTGAACCGTATGAATATTGCCGCAACGGAAAATGCAGGACAGTTATCAAACCTGCAAACGCGCAATGCAAACCTCAATCAGAACAACCAGAGTTCGGTTTCGGCGCAGGAAACATTGAGTGCCGATATGGCCCAATTGGAAGCCACCAGTACCCAGATCAGTATCATACAGGGCACTGTCATTGCCAATCAGAATCTTCTCCTCGATGAGCTGGAAGCGACCAATGAATCGGCGGACATTAACCAGATGACGATTGAAGCCGAATTATCGGAGATGGAAGCTCACGCGACGGAAAACGCCCAACAGCAGGCTACGCTAAATGCGGAGGTTGAAAACCTCTCAGCGACACTTGAGGCCGTGCCGACGGCAACACCAACACCGGTTCCAGCACCCCGGTTCGGCTGGCTGCCAGCCTGGTTCTAACAACAAATCTATATTGATTGAAGACAATAACGACATAGTGACCTGTTGGCTAATCGCGATGAATTTGTGAAGATTCAGGGTTTGCTGCTGATTTTTTGGAGCTAACATGTTAAATGATGTGGCGCTACACCTTGCATCCGATGTTGAGACTTATTTTGACGAGTTCAAAGTGCGTTTTTTGAGACCGTTAGACCACAATAATCTCATGATCGTCCCCTACGTGGGTCATGGTAACCGCCAGCGGGTTGAACTGCACGGGCGCGTGCTTGAAGATCGCGGCATACAGAGCGCCGAAGATAACGATACCATCTGGAAAAATCTGG
Organism: Chloroflexota bacterium; assembly: GCA_022616515.1. GTDB lineage: Bacteria > Chloroflexota > Anaerolineae > Aggregatilineales > J027 > JAKEEQ01. Next base: position 1,351 of record JAKEEQ010000063.1, read on the forward strand.
TGAACATGTATCGCCGCTTCGATTCACGCGAGGTGCGATTCGCCGTCATTGAAGCCGAATTTCACGGACAGAAGGAACAGTTCCGGGCCAACAATGAAGGTTTTTTTGATGTCATTTTCGAGTTTGAAAAACCGCTTGACCTGAGCGAAACTCTCGTGGAAATGTCGTTAACCCTCGTTGACTGCCCGACATGCCCCGATAATCTCGAACAGGTCACCAGCACCGCCAAAATTATTATCCCGCCTATCACGGCCCAATATGGCATCATCAGTGATCTGGACGATACAGTTATCCAAACCAATGTAGCAAATATCCTGAAGATGGCACGCAATACGTTTTTCAAGAACTCCCGAACTCGTCTGCCATTTGAAGGCGTGGCTGCTTTCTATCAGGCCCTCCAGCATGGAACCAATCAGGGCTTCAACCCGATTTTCTATGTCAGCAACAGCCCCTGGAATTTATACGACTTGCTGCGAGACTTTTTTGACGTGCGGGGCATCCCAATAGGGCCGTTTTTCCTACGTGATCTTGGATTAACGCCCAATCATTGGATAGCAAAGCCCGGTTCCGAGCACAAACTTGGCGTGATTCAAAAACTGCTGGCACTCCATCCAGAACTACCTTTTATCTTGATTGGTGACAGTGGCGAACATGACGCCGAGATTTATGCAGAAGCCATTAAGCGAAATCCGGGGCGTATTTTGGCGGCTTACATTCGTGATGTGACGCGCGACGATGAAGCGGACAGCGTTGTGTTGAGCATCGCCGAAAGCACTGGCGATGTACCGATGCTGCTGGTTCCGAACACCGTCGCGGCAGCCAGACACGCCATCGAGCAGGGCTTCATCCCATCAGAGTTTCTGGATGATGTTGAAAAAGAAAAAGAAAAGGATGAACGTCCACCTGAACCGTTGGAAGAACTGTTATCCTCGGACGAGGATGAACTCGATAGTTAGTAAGAGTAGGTAGCCAGAAATCGCTCCTCGACATCGCGAAGCGTGGCGGTATCGCCCGAATTGTTCCAGATGGATGTATCGTTACACCAGTACACTTCGGTTGCTGTATCCTGCCCACAACCGCTATAAATGCGCAGTGTGGAACCTGCTGGAAGATTGACTGAGCCAAAAACGTACAGGTTGGTTGAACTTGTGTCGCGCAGTGTAAACCCTCTGAGATTTACCGTCTCCTCGCTATCATTTCTGAATTCAACCCATTCGCCGTTGAGGTTTTCGTCATCTGGTCCGGGCGCATCATAAACGATGGTGGTAATGGACATGACGGCGTCGCCACCTACCCATAAACCTATTCCTTCGCTCATTGCAGCGCGTTCAGCTTGGTCAAACTCATTGATGTAGCGCATGTTGGGCGGAACGAAATAACTTGCCGCATAGCCGCTCAACAGCAGTTCGATATTAACCAGACTATCATCTAACCAGACATAGGCCAGCAAACGGTCAAACTGATCAAGTGGTTCTTCGTCGAATTCCAGATAAATAGTTTTGTTATCAACACGACCACGCAGAAAATCGCCTGCTTCTTCATACAGAAATTGGCCCGTTTCGGGAGCATTGATGCCAATCAGCCGAACACGCCGCCCATCCTCAAGCGTCAAGGTATCCCCATCCGCCACCGACCGCACACGGGCCTCTTCAAGATTTGCCGGGCGATCTGGCATGTCAAAATCAACAGGACTTGCAACCTCGATTTCTGTATTACAAGCGGTAATCAGCATTACCATCAACAGCAGCATAGCGCGAAAGTAGCTCATGGACTAAAATTCCGTTCATTGTACGAATTTGTGAACACGTGCTGTCATGATAACAACAATATCTCTTGAAGTCTTATGCAATTGACGGTATCATATTTTTTGAATAAATATTGGAAAAATTCCGGGGTGGCCCTGCATGGCTGTTGACAGGTTCGGACGAAACATTCACTATCTGCGTGTCTCACTTACCGACAAGTGTAATTTGCGCTGCGTGTACTGCATGCCCGAAGATATGACGTTTCGCCCCACGCACGAGCTGATGCAGGACGATGAACTCCTCTTCCTGATACGACTCTTCGCCGATCTTGGCTTCGACAAATTTCGTCTGACGGGCGGTGAACCCACCATTCGACACGGCATTGTGGATATTGTTCGTGAAATGAAGTCCGTACCCGGGGTCGAGAAAATGACCATGACCACCAACGGCATCCTGCTGGATAAGTTAGCTGAGCCGATGGCACAGGCCGGGCTGGATCGCGTCAATATCAGTATTGATACATTGGACCCGGACAAGTTCCACCGCATTACGCGCTGGGGCCAGCTAGATGATGTGCTGCGCGGCATCCATGCGGCGGAGGCAGCCGGATTGACGCCCATCAAACTCAATGCAGTGGTAGTGCGCGGGTTTAACGATGATGACGTGGCTGAACTGGCTGCCTTAACCCTTGAGCATGATTGGCAGGTGCGGTTTATCGAGATGATGCCGTTTGGCGACGTGGCAGGCTTTGCGCAACAGCAAGTGGTCACCGATGAGGAAATCCGAGCAACCATCGAAGCAAGTCTGGGCGAACTGGAACTGCTCGACAATGGACGGCTGGACGGTGAAGCACGGCTTTATAAAGTTGACGGAGCACGCGGCACGGTTGGTTTTATTAGCTCTGTGACACAGCCCTTCTGCGCAAGCTGCACACGGGCACGCTTGACGGCGGAGGGCGTTTTGAGGCTGTGTCTGCTCAAAGATAAAGAAGTTGATTTATTGACACCACTGCGTAACGGTGCTAGCCTTGACGACCTGAAACAATTGATTCGTGATGGCGTGTGGCATAAACCGTGGGGCCATGACCTCGACAACAATGTGATCCCCTTGACCCGCGTCATGAGCCAAATTGGGGGCTAATTGCTTCGAGCAGTCATCTTTGATATGGACGGCCTACTCATCAACTCCGAGCCGTTCTGGCAGCAAGCTGAAATTGAAATCTTTGGAAAACTTGGAATCAACTTAACACCTGAACTTGCCGTAAAAACCATTGGGATGCGGCTGGATAGGGTGGTTGAGCACTATTTTGACCGGTATCCCTGGAATGGACCCTCAACGGAAGATGTCACGCAAGAATTGCTGGATCGCGTAACAGAACTGGTACGGACAAAGGGACTTGCTCAGCCGGGTGTTTACGATGTCCTCGATCTTGTTGATAAGCATAATGTTCGAGTTGGTTTAGCGACTTCATCTGACCCCCAATTGATTGATGCTGTGCTGGATAGGCTGGATATTCGCGACCACTTTGAGGTCATCTGTTCGGCGATGGATGAGGAAAACGGTAAACCCCATCCTGCCGTATTTCTGACGACAGCCCGTGCCCTGAATGTTGCCCCGCAAAAGTGCCTTGTGTTGGAAGACTCGCTGCGAGGCGTTATTGCCGCTAAAGCCGCCGAAATGACGTGCGTGGTTGTCCCTGACCATTCACTGCGCGATGACCCGCGTCTGGCAATCGCCGACCGTGTGTTACAGTCGCTGGCAGACTTTGATGAGACGGTCTGGGATCAACTACAGAGTTGTACCCCACCCTAACCTTCCCCTCTGTCCTTCGGACATCTCCCCATAAATGGGGAGAATCGGGGCAGGGGACGAAAGTCGCCACAATAACAGCGGGATATTTTCATGGCGAATCGGGAGCAAATTGGCTTGTTCAAGCCGTGCGAATTATCTCCCCCGCAAACGGGGGAGACACAGAGGGGGGCCATAGGCATCAAGGTAAGGGACGAGCCTCGACCAGCAGCTGGAAAGTAGCCGGTCGAGATCGTCTCTTTTTAATGAGACAGCGTTCAAGGGCAGCCAGGA
>JAKEEQ010000064.1 GCA_022616515.1 Chloroflexota bacterium
AATATGTCAGCATGGACGTTGAGTTCGGTTTCATCGAGGATCACTTTGATGTGATGGCGATGGCAGAAACAGTCATCACCGGCATTCTCGATTATCTCGGCATGTACTTTCAGCGCGAAATTGGCTTGCTGAAGCTAGAAATGCCAGTTTATCCGGGTCCCTTTCCGCACATCCATTTCAGCGATGCGCAGCAAATGCTGGCTGATAAGTTCGGCATGACGGATGCGATTGGCGCAAACGACCTCACGCCGGAGCATGAGCGGACGCTGGGACGCTGGGCACGCGAAGAATGCGGCAGTGATTTTCTATTCGTGGTGGGCTATCCGATGTCCAAGCGACCATTTTACACATATCCTGATATTGAACGGCCTGAATTCAGCAACAGTTTTGACTTGTTGTTCAGGGGCACGGAGTTGATCACGGGTGGACAGCGCCTGCATCGCTATGAGGATTACATGGCAGCGGCGCAGCGGGCCGGGTATGACATTGATAACTTTGCCGCCTACTTTGAGACCTTCAAACATGGTATGCCAAAGCATGGCGGCTTTGCCATTGGTTTGGAGCGGTTTGTGATGCAGCTCCTCAAACTGGATAACATCCGTCAGGCAACGCTTTTCCCACGCGATATACATCGCTTAACCCCTTAGCATAATCTGTCCGGGACGGGCCATGATGGTTCGTCCCGATCAACCATCTCTACCCGGTCTCTAAAGTAAGGATTATACTACGCTGGATGCGTTCAAAACGGAGCAACCATGAAAAGAGAAATTATTCTCATTGGCCCGATGAATGCGGGCAAGAGTGTGTTGGGTAAGTTACTGGCGGAAAAGCTGAGCATCCCGCAGGTGTCGATGGATGATGTACGCTGGGATTATTACGATGAAATCGGCTATGATCGTCAGGAAGAACTGAAAATCCGCGAAAAAGAGGGTCTGGATGGTGTCTTGCGCTACTGGAAGCCCTTTGAAGTACACGCGGTGGAGCGGCTGCTGGCCGAACACGAAAACTGTGTCTTCGACTTCGGGGCCGGGCATACAGTTTTTGAGGATGAAGAACTTTTTGCACGAGTACAGAAGGCGCTAGCGCCCTACGAAAATGTCATCTTGCTTATCCCGTCAGCAGATCATGATGAATCGATACGCATTTTAAAAGAACGGGATTTTGAAGGTCCGGCCTTCGCGCTCGATTTTAATGAGCATTTTGTCAGGCATCCATCCAACGAAAGATTAGCCAAACATATAGTGTATACGAAGGATAAAACGCCGGAGGAAAGCTGTGAGGACATCCTGAAACTTATCGGCGACAAGTAAGCGATCCATGTTAAAATGTTGGCAAAAATGGTAGACGTTTATGGCACTGCTTACCCTACAGGTTATCAGCTACGGGTTTGCGCTCTGGTTGGGGCTATATTTACTCTCTCGCGACTTTCGCAATGTCAATTTGCGCTATGCAAGTTTCGGCCTGATTTCGTATGCACTGGTGCTGGCGGGAGATGCACTGCGGACCTATGCGCCGGGCGATATCACTCATGACATCCTGACACGCCTGACGCTGCCTGCCATTGCTTTTCCGGCGGTATTCTGGTTCCTCTCGTTAACCCGGCTGTTTGCCGACGATGAACGCCCGTTAGCACAGCGGTTATACCAATCCGCCAATCCACTTTTGATTGGGTTTGCAGCGCTGTATATATTGAGCGCAACCACCAATATTTTCTTTGACTTTGATAATGGCAAGACGGGATCAGGCTACTGGCTGTATCTGATACTGCTCGTGCCGCTGTTGGGGTTGGCACTGGGACTGCTGGTCCAGCGTTGGCAGTCTGAGGAGAAACGCCAGCCGATTGGCCTCATTCTGCTGGCGACGCTCTTCTTCGGATTGGGCATCGGGATCATTCTGGTTCCACTGGAGATTGTGGCCCGTGAATGGCTCATACTGGCAATTGGCCTGGACTTACTGGTGTTTGGTTATGCGGTGGCGATTCTAGATGCATTTGAGCAAGGGGAGTCGTTACAGCGCCATTTTGTGCGGGCATTTGACATCAGTCTCTTCACGACGGTGGTGTTCGGTGGGCAAGTGGGGCTGGTGATGAGTTTCGGCGCAGGGGCGACATTTGGCATGGTAGCGCTGTTATTCAGTATCATCACAGCGGCTATTGCGATGCAGATGTTTTATGCGCCTTTTGCCCGTGTCATGGACAATCTGGCATTTGGTGGGTCAGCGAGTTTAACTGCCGAACGAAACTCGCTGCGCACAGAAGCTGAGGTGCTGGCTAGAGTGAATAACACGCTGGACATTTCCAGAATATCTCAGGATGAATTTGTGCGGCTGACACGGCGGGCGCTGCGCGATTTCGGAAATTTACCGCGACTGGCAACCAATCCTCTGACACGGCTGCCGCTGGTGTTGGAACGTCTGAAGGAGCGCGAGATCCCGCCAAATACACTCGAACGGGCGGCGGAACTCAAAGAGATTTTGACAGAAAGTATAGCCTCCTTGAAGCCGCGCGATCAGGGTGATTTGGGGACCTCGGATGAATGGCGGCACTATAACTCGCTGTACTATCCCTATGTAGTCGGCCTTCGCCCCTACAGCCGCCGTACTGACAATGATTTTTTGTCGGATGGCGAAAAAGAGGTGCTGGATTGGTTTATGGTGCAGGTTCCGGAACGAACAATGTATAACTGGCAGAAAGCGGCGGCGGAACTGGTCGTCCAGGATTTGCAGGAGCGGATGGTGCAGTCCCCCTCAAGAGAACCGGTATCCCCAACCTACAAGTGAAAGAGCAGGGGACTAACTCTGACCTGTGCGCTGTGCCGTTTCCTGAAGTTCGGTACGCGCTAATTCACGAGCCTCCTCCAACGAGGATACAAAGGTCAGGCCAAACCCATAATGTTTTCCGTACAGGCGATCCACAACTTCGCCCAGTGATTTAACCAGAAAGCCCGCGCCTACCACCACCTGCGTGGGCGTCCGGTTGGGCGGGTCGGTGACATCCAATGCGTAGCGGACATTGCTAAAGAAGTTTGTGGGAAGATGGTCGCCCTCGCGCATATCATAAATCGAAGCTACTGGATAGGAAACCTCACGATGCAAAGCAAGACTGGCATCGCAGGCGTCGCGAAATTGAAGCCATGTCCAGGAGCCGCTGAAGGTGAATAGTACGATGGTGTGATCGTCGTTGTCCCACCGAACATCGATGCTCATGTTTGTTCGTCGTCCGTGATCTCCTGATCCTCGTTGTCAAGCAGTACGGCCTGTTCGGCGGCCTGTATGGCGGCGGCGGTCACACCGGCACGGTTGGCCGATGGGTTAAGGAGCGTCGGATTGGGTTCCTCAAAAGTTTCTTCAACCTCTGCCGTTTCTTCAACAACATGCCCGGCTTCCAGCGTTTCGCGGACTGGCACGGGTTTCGGCGGCGTGGGCGCGGTTTGCTTGCCGTTAGTCGCAGCAGGGGCGCTGATAGGGCTAACCCGGCGCACACCCTTCGGCGGGTCTTTCGGCAGGACGATGTGGAAGGTTGAGCCGGGCTGGTTATCCGGGTCATATTGTTCACTTTCCACCCAGATACGCCCGCCATGCCCTTCGATAACCCCACGAGCAATCGTTAGCCCTAATCCGGGACCAGCCCCCATAAATTTGGTTTGTCCGGTGGAGTGCAGGCCGGGGTCAAAGGCGCGGAAGAATTTCTCAAAGACGGCTTCATGGTTACGCGGGTCAATGCCAATGCCGGAGTCTTTAATCTGAATGTGAATCTCGTCCAGACCCGTCTCAGGATTGGAGATGCTGGTGCCGATGATGTCGATACGCCCGCCATCCGGGGTGAATTTGACCGCGTTCAAGACGACGTTTCGTATGGCCTGAACAAGACGCTGCATATCGGCATGAATGGTCGGCAGGTCGCGCAAACCACGTGCGGTCAGCGACTGCTTGCGATTGCGGATGCTCTCCTGCAATGGTTCAACTGCCATACGCACCGCGTTTTCAATGGTCGTCTCTACAAAACGCAGGTCCATCGCGCTCAGGTCAAGCTGGCTGACATCCAGCATGTCACCAATCAGACCTTCCAGACGGTCGGCAGCTTTGCGTAAATTCTGGGTCAGGCTGTCCAGTTGGTCTTTATCAAGCATCCCCTGATCGTTGAGGGCGGAGATAATGTCCGTATGCCCGCGAATCTGGGCCAGTGGTGTACGGAGTTCGTGGCTGGCAATGGTGATGAAGTCGGTTTTGACGGCGTCGAGTGCCTCAAGCTGGCGTTTAGCGACCTCAAGGCGTTTATTGGTCTCGGCCACATCACGTTCACGCCCCAACACCCCTTGCAGCAAACGTGCATTGCGAATGGCAACGCCGGTTTGGTTGGCGATGGTGCTCAGGAGTTCAATGTCGGCGCGGTAAAAACGATCATCATTACCTTTAGGGCCACAGACCAGCACACCCAGCAGTTTGTCCTGCATAATAATCGGGGCAAACGCCGCCATTTGCAGATAGCGGAAGAAATTGCGCTCAAGGTCGGGCACGTCTTTGTATTGAGGCGCAAAATCCATCTCGAACTGCATGAGCGGCTTGCGTTCTTCAATCAGTGTTTTGTGGATGATGCCGCCGGGCAGGATGTAGCCAGTTGCGTCGGGGACATCGCCCAGGGTTTTCTCAGCATACGGAGCCAACTTGATCCGGTCTGCGTCATCATCGTCTTCCACCAGCAGGATTGCGGCGCGGCGTACACCAAGCAGTTCACGCAATGTTTGCATGACAATGCCGGAAAGCTCTTCCATCTCGACCGTGCCGGTAATGGCTTCGGCGAAGCGGCGAATCTCCGGGGTGACATCATTTGCACTGGTTCCCCCAAGAATCCGGTTGAACACATTCTGGATCATCCAGAAAATGGGTGTAAACAGCACGGCCATGCCGACTGATAGGCCAAGTAACAGCGCCGTCTGGTTGACATCGCGCCGGTCAAATTCATCGGCCAGTACCAGCGCCCCTAACACGAGCAGCGCAATGATGGTAACCATGATGGCATTGACGACGAGTAACCGAAACGTTCGCCGCAGGTCCAATGTGCGGATGGAGACGACACTGTAGGTCACGAGGCCCAAGCCAATTACGGAGATCACCCAGCCTAATTCACGCAGCACACTCGAACCGCTGACGCCAAGAAATTGTCCCATGATGACCAGCGGCGTGATCACTGCCCAAAGGAGGGCACGGTTCGCAATTTCAGGCAGGCGAGCACCATAAAATTTGTAGAAAGCGGCGGCAAGTGTCAAAGCCCCGATTACGGCCCAGCCAGCGATAATGAGGATGGCAGCAATGTTGCCTTCTGACACTGAATCGCTCAGCCAGCCCGGACTGCCAATTTGAAAAGCGGCATCGCTAAACCCGAGGACAAGCGTGACTAACCACCACAGACCTGCCCCGACCAGCCAGCGCATGACCTGCTTTTCCCATTGCAGATAATAAAAGGTGAGTGCACCAAAGGCGACCAGCACAGCACTGGCAAGATGGACAGATACTTCAGGTTGAGGTAGATCACTATCAATGGGAATGGTGTTCCAGAGGCTGCCTATGGTGGCGATACCGAGCGTGGCTAACAGCATCTGAACCATGAGACGGTTGGTGTTGGTGCGATTGGAGTAGCTCAGGTAGAGCCAGTCCAGATAGGCAAGGGTTATCAATATGGCGACTAAAGTTGACAATTCCACGAGGAATTACTCCGCTTGAATATCGGGCGCGATATAGCGAGCAGTACCTGATGCAGGTTCAAGTTTGATGAGCTGACCACGCGCCACCAGATCATTTAGTTGATGTTTGACGTCAGGAAGAGGCATTTTTGGAAATATTGCTCTCAATTCCCGTTCTGTTATACTACCGTATTCCTGCACATATTGCAGGATGCGGTGCTGCTCTTCATTGTCCGGGTTGGTGTTAATCGTTGACGATCTATTGTCAACATTATACAGGGTTAATGAAAAATTTTGTGGATTGTTATGTTTGGAAATCGTTAAGCCACTGGATTCGATAACCTGCATTCCCGGCTGCTCGGAATGATAACCCATTCTTTCCAATCCACGTTTTAACAAAGGGTTGCGGCAAAACCGCGCCGACGACATGGTTTCCTCAGTGACATAGGCAGGCAGCCCACCGGGAGTAGAGACCTGAAAGCCATCCGTGTATAGACTGACGATCACCGGACCGAGAATGCGATATTCGCGATGGATAAGGGCATTGATCACCGCCCCTTGAATGACGGCTTCGGATATGGATGGATGACGCATTTGTTTAAGTGTCGTATCCAGCAACTCTGAAATCATACCTTTATCAATGATGCGAATCATCCCGGACATACTCTCGGTCAGTTCAACGGTCGAATGTTTGGCCGGATAGCGCACAACCTGAACAGTACTCTGGGGCAGCCAGCGCTGGGGATAGGGTGAGTAAAGCAGGATACTGGCGACGGTGGGCTTGCCGTTGAGGGTATAACCGAGGCTTTCAAGTTCCTCATCATCAAGATTGGTATCTAAGTCTTCGCGTGAGGCATTCTGGACCAATTCGCGTTCAAAGTCGCCAACCTGTTTGTAGGTCGCCAGCCGCTGGATGCCCTGCGTATCCAGTCGCTGCGGGCCATTAAGCGCCTCGACAAAAACCGAACCATCCGCGAAGGCGTGGATTTCTACCGAGCGTGGCACATAAAAGGTATCATGTTTGGTCGTTGGCAGTATGGTTACGAGCGGCTTGGTCTGCTGAATCGCCCGGTCCATCAATTTAGCATCCGAGACTTGAAGAAAGCCACCATTCGTATTTGCCAGCGCCACAATCCACTGTGCGGTATCTTCAACATTTGACAATAATACAGTCATTCCTCATCCCCAGGTGAACTTGTCGTTTATTATAACGTTTTGCCAGCAAGTACACTTTTTTCATCAACATTCAGCATGTATGAATTTTGCCATAAATTTCGTATAATCTTTTCTGGTTTCACTAATTCTTAACGTCAATATGATACGCTCTTATCTGGCTTTATGTTATAGGGAACAGGACTGTAGTGTCAGGAACTCCCGGCTAAAGCAGGGAGCTTGCAACGAGGGTAGCAACGTAAGTCCTGACTAGACTAAGGAGAAGGTGTGCAGACGCCATCATTATCCTACGCCTTTCTAGCTATAAGTACCCTGGGATGCTTTTCTAGTCCCAGGCTCTACGGCAGAACCCTTTAATGCCACGCCAACGGCTAAGCTGGACTGGCCTTGTCGAAGAGAGAATACAGGTTTGGCCGTTCCTGGCTGAATATCAGCATCAAAAACGGCCCAATTTAGAAAACATACATATTTGGCAAAGGAGTAAAGCCGCATTCCCCACCCGGCTAAAGCCAGGTGTCCCCTGCGGCGAATCTTATGGAAAATATCAGATCCATCACACCAAACTTACAGCAGGCATGGCTGGAAGGTAGGGCTATTGTCTGGTTTAAGTTGTATGGTTCTGCCCGCGATACCCTTGATGACTGGTATAACATCGTTACGGAAACCGTGAAGGAGTGGGACCCGTCAAATCCCCTGCTTATCATCAATGATATGCGCAACAGCGCCATTACAACACACGGACAAAACCGGGCAAAGGAATTTGCCGAGCAAATCGCGGATCACCATGGCCGGGTTGCCTTCGTTATCAAGGAGGAATTCCTTGCGCCAATGCTGAATATGTTCATCAATCGTCGTTTGCAAGATGAGACCAGCAACGTTGAATACAGGGACTTTATAGATATGGACGAAGCCGTACAGTGGTTAAGCGAACTTGCACATGTATAACACTTTATTTTCTGTCCTTATCAAAAAACCTGCTCATTACGGGGCAGGTCATAGGCATCAAGTTAAGGAAAATCACGGGCCAAAAGCTGAAAAGTAGCGGGGCGTGTTTTTCTTTTCTGAATGCTACAGCGAGCGAGGGTAGGTAAGA
>JAKEEQ010000065.1 GCA_022616515.1 Chloroflexota bacterium
CAAATGGCCTATTCGGAAGCGATTGGCAGTGACAATTCAACCTACCATTTTCAACCGAGCGGCGCAGGCTACACCGCCAGCAATCCCACCCATGATCTGATGATTTCAATCAGTGAACAAGTCCTGACGATTTCCAGCGGCGATGACACATGGCAATTAGCGTCAAATGATTCCGCCAATGACTTCATCGTCAGCGAAAACCGCCTGACCATCCACCGCGATGGTTTTGATGAGTGGTATGTCAATGGCCCGCTTGGGTTGCAGCAGGGCTTTACACTTTACGAGCCAGTCACGATTGCCTTTGAGGTTGGCGGGACATTAGCCACAACCGCCAGTGCCCAATCCCTCAGTCTTGGCAATTCGTTATCTTTTTCCGGTTTAATGGCCTATGATGCAAATGGTCAGAACGTGCCTGTCCAATTTGAGTTTGAAGATAACAGGCTGGCTTATGCGTACGATGATCGAGGTGCGCAGTATCCCGTGACGATTGACCCCTGGGTGCAAGCGCAGACCCTTATGGCAAGTGATGCTGGTGCAGGGGACAACTTTGGCATTTCAGTCGCGCTCTACGGGAATACAGCCTTGATTGGCGCGTATCAGGATGATTGTGCGGCGGGTATCGACTGTGGCAGTGCCTATGTGTTCGAGCGACTGGGCATGACATGGGTACAGCAGCAGAAACTCACTGCCAGCGATGCCAGTAGTCAGGACAGATTTGGTTGGTCAGTGGCGCTGTCCGGCATCTCTGCCTTAGTTGGCGCTTACAGCGATGACTGTATAGCTGGAAATGATTGTGGAAGTGCCTATGTCTTTGTGCGCAGTGGCACCACCTGGAGTCAGCAGGCCAAGCTCACTGCCAGCGACGCGGCTGGCGGTGACTATTTTGGCCGATCAGTGGCGCTGTATGGCAATACTGCCTTGATTGGAGCTCGTGGGGATGACTGTACGCTGGGACTGGATTGTGGCGCAGTCTACGCTTTCCACCGCAGTAACAGCAGTTGGACCCAGCAGCAAAAAATCATTGCCACCAGTTACCCAGACAGTTATGACAACTTTGGGTCTCTAGTGGCGCTGGACGGTAATACTGCTGTGATTAGTGCCCCGGGTGCCAACCTTGGTGACGGGGGCGTTTATGTCTTTGTCCGCAGTGGCGGCCTCTGGATTGAGCAGGATATGTTCAGCGGAGCTTATGTAGAGCAAAGGTATGGTGCCTCCATCGCACTGTCGGGTGACACGGTTATCGTTGGTGCCCCTGGCGGCAACGGCAGCGGGTGTTTTGAAGGTGACGATTGTGGTGAGGTTTTCATATATATCCGCAGTGGCACAAGTTGGTTGTGGCAGGGCATCCTTGGCTGGTCGAGCTTAGGTGACTTTTTTGGCGCGTTTGTAAGGCTGGATGGAGACACTGCTCTTATAACGGGTGGTGGAAACACCTATGTCGCTACGCGCAGCGGCGGCACCTGGTCCCAACAGCAAATTATCCCTTACAGCGGCCCGCTGGCACTGGATGGCGACATTGCCCTGATCGGCAGACCCGGACAGGATTGTGGTGCCGGGATTGACTGCGGCGAGGCCATCGTGTACGTATCCAATCCGCTGGTTGCCAGTGGCATTTGCAATGGCCCCAACCTTGAGGTGACGATCACAGCCGGAGATGGACCGTTCAATATCACGGCTTCGGCTGGTATCAACACCCCTGTGAACGGAGTCACGACTGGTATGACAACCATCACCGGACCGGAAAAATGGGATAACCTGTCCGTGCGGGAAACGCTGGGCGGTCTCGAAGTGGTCAATCTCGGAACCTTCAAGTGTCGGACTACAGAACGACCCGTGCCCGTATCACCCGCCCATAGCTCACGAACCACCAATCCCTTCCCGCTCTTCACATGGACGGGGATTACGGATGCCAACAATTACCGTCTGTTCGTTTTTGACAATGACATCGTCGCCAACCGCACGGTTGACATTCGCGAGAATTCGGGCGGGCCAACGAGCATGACCCTCAGTGTGCCGCTGCCGAATGGGCGTTTATACTGGCGTCTGCGTGGGCGGCAAAATCGGTTGTGGAGTTTGTGGAGCATTCGTTTCACATTGTTCAAAGACCCGCCGCTGGCCGCACCGATGACTCTGACAACCCCGGTTCCGCTCGACGCGCCAAACGTGCGACCCACGCTGCCACCACCGCCGCCTCCAACGATACCACCGTCATCGGATGGCGCACCTGTCACACCGACGCTGCCTCCTCCACCGAATTCGCGCTAGAAAATGAAAACCCCGTCTTCAACAGGCGGGGCAGCCAACTAGCGTTTATATTCTCCCCACTTGTATAATGACTTTAGGACAAGTCGCCATAGAGAGAAGCGTCGATATGTTACGAGTAAATCCGCTTGCGGTGGGGCTATTTTCGATTTTCGTCCTTACAACGTTCATGCCCTTATGTCTCACCGATCCAGAAACCTTCAGCGCACGAGCCAGCGGCAATGATAACTCATGGCTGGAGCAGCAAAAGCTTACGGCAAGCGATACTGATTTCGAGGATATGTTTGGCTCGTCAATTGCACTGGATGGGGACACCGCGCTCGTTGGGGCATACGGGGCTGCCTGTGAGGGACGGCGGGGATGTGGCCGTGCATATGTTTTTGTCCGCAGGGATGGTGTCTGGTATGAACAAACCAAGCTTGTCGCTGATGATCCCCAGATAAGTTTTTATTTCGGCTCGTCGGTCGCACTGGATGGGGACACGGCTTTGGTTGGGTCTATCTGGGAAGGCTGTGATGAAGTATATCCGTATTATTGCGGGAGCGTATATGTGTTTGCACGGGATGGTGAAAACTGGACTCAACAGGTCAGACTTATGGCCTCGGACGCTACAGCCGATGAGCGTTTTGGCTATTCGATTGCTCTGGATGGTGATACCTTGCTGGTCGGAGCACCCGACCGCGACTGTGATGCAGGATCTGGTTGTGGCGCAGTGTATGTTTTTGTTAAACAAGGTCGCGGCTGGCGCGAACAGGCCAGACTTACCAGCGACATTCAAAACAACTTTGGCTGGTCAGTCGCAATAGATGGTGATACTGCCTTGATTGGGGCTAGAGGCGAAGAATGTCCCTACGGACTTGCTTGTGGGAGTGCCTATATCTTTACTCGAGAGGATGACACATGGACACAGCAAGCGAGACTCGAGGACTACCGTAGCGACAACCTTGATTCATTTGGCTGGACTGTGGCGATGGATGATAATATGGCACTGATTGCATCAGTCTGGGATGAATGTGCCGCAGGAGGAAGTTGTGGCAGCGTCTATATGTTCACACTTGACGACGGAATATGGTACGAACGAGCTCAATTTCAACAAGGTAAGCGAATGGATCGAGCAGCGTATGGGTGGTCATTAGCGCTAGACAATGATACCGCTCTGATTGGAGCCAAAGGTACAAATTGTGCATCCGGTGAACGTTGCGGGGCAGCTTATATTTTGATGACAAGTGAAGGCACATCGGCACGGCAGTTTGAACTCACTGCATCTGATGCTGCATCCAACGATTATTTTGGCTATTCGGTTGCATTGGATGGCAATACTGCGCTGATCGGTGCGCCTCAAACAAGCTGTGAGGCGGGTGAAAAGTGTGGCAGCGTTTATGTCTTCACATCAGACAGCCAACCGTAGCCTAAAGCCAGATACCGTCTGGTTAGTAGACCGACCCCCGCCTGTCGCAGACGGGGCTCCACAACTCAAATGCGTTGCACCTCTACTCCAACGTCTCCAGATAGGCCCACACTGCCTGTAACTCCTCATCGGTCATGAAGCTCAGGTTTTCCCACGGCATATCGTCACTCACTCTTGAGCCATCGGGCTGGGTCCCTTCTCTTATCAAGGTCACGAATTGGTCATAGGTCCACTCGTCGGTGATGTGAAGGCTCGGCACTTCCGCGTCCTCACCGGGCAGATTACCGCCATCCAGATCATCCCCATGGCATACAATACAGGTCATTGTGGTTAGATAGTTACCGTATTCTGCCGTGGCCCCAACTTCAACCGTCGAGACATCTCTTGGATCATCCAGAACAGCTTCGGCAGAGAATACTTCTTCCGGCTGGTACACCAACAGAAAACGGGCAATGGGGCCGGGCGTACGCTCGTTGGCCTCATTATCGACCGGCTCGGCATTTTCCAGATAGGCGATAATCCGGGCAATTTCCTCGTCCCGCATAATCTGATATTCCGCCGCTGGCATAATCATCAGCGATGTATCATCCGTTGATAGCCCATGCCGGATGGCCCGCACCCAATCCTCAACTTCAAATTCTGCCGCCCGACCACCTTCACCTGATGTCAGGTTTGGTGCATCCAGCACAGCAAAAACAGGTTCGTCAATCAAATTGTCGCCACCCGCATCACCGCCATGACAGCCCGCGCACAATCGCGCCTGGAACAATCGTTGCCCTTCGGCAATCGATTCCTCATCATCCGGTATGTCAGCAGGCACTGACGCAGCATCAATATTGTAGGTTTCATCAAGGGCATTGTTGCTCAAAACAAAAATCCCAACGCCTGCCGTGACAATCACAATGAGCAGCAGCACCAGAATCACACAGCCTGCTCGCAAACAACCTTTCATCGTTACAAATCTCCCCAATGCTATTGGTTCAAGATTTGCACTTTAACATGATTACTTTTTTCACGCCAATATAAAGTTTTTACTCCACAAAGAGCGTAAACCGGACACTCCAATAACCCCACACACCATTTACCCGTCCGCGTACCCGCCAGAAATAACGCCCCGGCAGCAGAGATTGGGTGGGTATCAATGACGTTGCTGCACTGCCAGTATTTTCGCGGATGTCAACCGTGCGGTTTGCCAACACCGGGTCATCAAACAGGAACAAGCGATAGTTGTTGGCGTCGGGAATCCCCGCCCATGTGAAGGTCGGGGTGGACGTATTCACCGTTGCCCGGTGAGCAGGTGATAGGGGTACAGGTTTGTGTGGTGGGCGGCACTTGAACGTCCCAAGATTGGTTGCCTCAAGATCACCACCCGTCTCCGTGACGGTCACATCATCCCATTTATCAGGTCCCGCGATGACCGTCTGACCAGAACTGACACCTGTCACTGGAACATTGATGCCCGTGCTGGCGGTAATGTCAAACGGGCCATCCCCAGCGACAATATCCACCACCAAATCCGGCCCAACACAGGCAGCCGATGCCACCAGCGCCACCGGACCCGTCGGCGTATCGGTCGGCGGAACAGGCGTGTCCGTTGGAGGCATAGGGGTATCCGTCGGTGGCACCGGCCGTTCGCGGATTTCAAAATCGTTGGTTATCACTTCGCCACAACCTGACATGTAGACCCTGATGTAATAATGCTCTGGTTCCAGATTCTGGATGGTGTACGTCATTAGAGCAGGTCGTGGAGGGATACCGGCAATTCCTATATAGATACCGGAGACCCACTCGTCCGTAGCTGCCAGATACAGCTCCCATTCTTGGGTTCCACCGTCCCAATTCACAATCTCATTTGTCTGCGGGTCACGACAACTAAATTCCACCACAAATGTCTCATCGGTGTATAGCAGCGGTAGTGGTGGCGAGTCGATGGTCCAGACGGGCTGAATCATCGTGAATACGTTGCTTTGAACATCTGCCAGTCCCTCAGAACTTGCCACGAAATAGTACTCTCCTGCATTCCAGATTGCTGTATTGAGCGCCACTCTTCCGTAGGAATTGGTTATCAGTGGAGGATATTGCGTGGGAACCTCCATTCCAGAGATATTATCATAAAGTGCCAGCGTTATCGGAACACCTTCGGCGTTTTCCGAATGCTGAACTCTCACGCTTGTGTACAGAGTGGTGTAGTTGGTTGCCTGTGGTTGCAGGGTGAATGAAAGTGTGGGCGCGGCAACTTCCCGGATTTCAAAGTCGTCGGTATTAATGGGATCACAGCCTGTGACGGATGCTTTAACATAATATACTTCGACAGACAGGTCTTCGATTAAATAGGTGATTTGAGGAAAAGCTATGCCTCCTACAAGCGTAATCTCCAATTGTTGATCAGTACTGGCTAAATAAAGCTCGGTAACGTAACCAGAAATTTGAACAGGCACTCCCTCATTAGTTTGTGGGTCACGACAACTGAATACCACCAGAAACGTCTCGTCGGTATACAGTATTGGCGGTGGTTGAGTATCGACGACCATCACTGGCCGAATAACAGTAAAAACATTACTTTGAACATCGGGAAGACCCGGCGCACTTGCCATCAAATAATATTCTCCGGCTTCCCAGAACCACATATGGATATCGAGGAACCGTGCTTCACCGAAAACATTCGTTGGCTCCTGTGCAAGCTGTGGGTCAATAACAAGTCCTGTCGAGTTATCATACAGCGCAAGCGTTATCGGAATCCCCTCTATATCTTCTGAGTGCTGTACTTTGGTATCAAATGACAGCGTGGTATAGGTGCTGGATGGTGGTTGCAAAGTGAAGGCAAGTTCCGGTGTGGCAACTTCGCGGACTTCATAGACGCTGGAATTGATCGGGTCGCAGCCAGAAAAACCTAACTGTAGATAGTAGAAACCCGGCTCATTGGTTGGAACCTTGAACGTTGCTTGGGCAGGCTGCGGCCCGCCACTGTGCATGCCACCCGTAATCGAAACCAGTTCATCACTCCCGGCCCTATAAAGACTTACACCATAACCGGAAGCAAGAATAACCTCGTTGGTCTGGGGATCACGACAGCTAAACTCGACGGTGAACGTGTCGCCCACATACAACACGGCGGGCGGCGGTGTGTCGATGACCATCACCGGGTCAGTCTGGGCGGCAGTTGATAATGTGCTCGCCAACAGAAAAATGCCAATCAATAGTAAAAATGCGCGTTTCACAGTCAAACCCCTTATGGCTTATTAAAAGCCCCCCTTTATAGTATACACCCGGTCACGATTAATGCCCACTATCACTCTTCAACTACCCGACCCCTACCCCCTGCAACAAGACATTATGACGCATCCCGCCAAACGCAAGGTTATTTGCGCCGGACGCCGTGCTGGCAAGACGACGCTGGCGGCCCTGATTGCCGTCGAGCGTTTTCTGGATGGCGACCGCTGCCTGTTGACGAGCACCACGCAGGATCAAGCCGATGCCTTCTGGGATAAAGCCAAGACATGGCTCTCACCGCTGATTCAAGTTGGACTGGTCAGCAAAAATGAATCGCGCCGTCTGCTGCATTTTCCGGGTGGCGGTCGAATTCGCGTCAAGACGGGCAGCAACCCCGATGTCCTGCGCGGGGATAACGCCGATTTGGTTGTGTTTGATGAGTGTGCGCTGCTCGACCCGGCGGCGTGGTTTGCGGTGGCGGCTCCCATGCTGGCTGACCGTGATGGCGATGCGGTGTTCATCAGCACACCCCAACGCCGCAATTGGTTCTATCACCTCTACCAGCGGGCGGTTGATGACACTGATGATCGCTGGCAGGCATGGCATTTCACCACCCACGCCAACCCCCACCTCAGCCGGGCCGCCGTCCGTGAACTCGGCGCGGACATGACCGCCGCTACTTATCGACAGGAGATACTGGCGGAATTTCTGGAAGGGGATGGGCAGGTTTTCCGCAAAGTGCGTGAGGCCGCCGTCCTTGAGGCGCGTGAACCTTACGAGGGTGTGTTTGTAATGGGGCTGGATTGGGCACAGGTCAATGACTACACCTGCGTGATGGTGCTCGATGTAGGCAAGCGCGAGTTGGTGGCGATGGAACGCTTCAAGGGCGTCGATTGGGCCTTGCAGCGCGGACGGTTGATGGCACTGTATGATCGCTGGCAGCCGCATTTGATTATCGCGGAGAAGAACAGCATTGGCAGCCCCAACATTGAAGCCCTGCAACGTGAAGGATTACCTGTGCGATCCTTCACCACTACTGCCCGCAGCAAACCACCCCTCATCGAAAGCCTCGTGCTGGCCTTTGAGCGCAGCGACATCAAGATTCTCAACGACGAAATCCTGATTGGCGAACTGGAAGCCTACGAGCGCAGTGTCTCGACTTATACGGGCCACAGCCGTTACGCCGCCCCGTCGGGATTGCATGACGATACGGTGATGGCATTGGCGCTGGCATGGTATGGCCTGCACCAACGCAGCACCACGTTGGATACTGTGGAGAATATTTTTTATGGGTGACATTGCCGTATAATGAGGGAAAAGGAGAGGTGACATGACCCTATCTGAAGTCCTGAAAGCCGCCCAACAACTTAGTGTCCAGGAACGCAAGGAACTGGTCAAACAACTGGTGGATACGCTTGATGTTCCAGTGACTGCCCCACGAAAGCGCCAGTTATCGGAACTGTGTGGATTGGGCAAGGAATTATGGCAAGGTATTGACGCTCAGGAGTATGTCAATCAACTTCGCGATGAATGGGATTGACCCACCTTATTCAAAAAAACTCGTCCATATTTTCAAAGTACAGTAAACTTAGCCTTCAACATCTTAATGTAGCCATCAAGATCGGATATGCAGGCGTCATTATCGAACATCAAGACTTAAAGGCTCCAACTTAATGCAGTAGTGACGTGTGTCCTCCTATCCTACGCAGAGGAACAGATTCATGATTATAAAAATCCTTCAACTATTGCTGGGGTTAGCACTGATAATCCTTCCCATTGCAAAGTGGGAAGTGATTTCAAATAGCCGCCGGGGAAGTGCTGTGTCAACCATCCTTGGGGACATCGGTGCTCGTATTTTCTACATGATCATTGGCGCAGCCATCGTTGCAGCCGCCCTTTTTGCGTAAAATATACGCCGCAGCATTCAAACGAACCGTGCCTGTTATGGCTGGCTGCCGTAGTGCAATATTACCGCGTTGATTTTACTCTCTAGCCCATTCCAAATCCCTACCAATCAAAAGTTCCGTCAATTTTGCATGATGGGTGTTCTTCATCGGAATAGCCAGTGTATCAAAGCCAAATGATGCGGCTAACTCGTCAACCTCCTCTGCATTGTCATAGGTCATCAGGAAATCACCGGATGCCTGAGCCAGCAGGCTAAAAAGCCGATGGTGGTCTATCTCAGAATGGTCGTATAATCTACGTCCCGGCTTTTTTGAAGAGGCTGTATAAGGTGGGTCTATGAAGAAGGCGACATCTGGATTGTCGATGTGATCTTCAATGACCTGCAAACCATCTCCATATACAAAGGTCAATCGCGCCTTGATATTGACAATGTCTCGTATCCGCTTTGCCAGCGTGTCGGGATACCATCGTGAAAGGATACCTCGCCCATTTTCCCCGTGTTTAAGTCTCCCGGCTCCGCTTGCCAGTATTCCGCCCCGATTGACCCGATTTTTGACAATCGTTTGAAACGCCCTCTCTCGCAAGGAAACTTCGGGTTTTGAAAATAATTCATCAACGTTTTCCGGTGTCATCTCAAACTCACGAATCTGGTCAGCCAGCCACAAACCATCATCTGTCTCGATAACAGTTTGCCACACCGCCGCAACCTGTTCATCCAATTCCACCAGTGTTACATACCGGGCCAATTCCTCAAATGCTACACTCAACCCAACGATGGCCCCACCTGCAAACGGTTCGATGAAGTGTATGGATGGTTGGTGTTTCTCGGTGAGCCAGGTATATATGCGTGGAACCAGCCATGTCTTGCCACCGGGATAACGAAAAGGGCTGCGATGCTTGACCGAGGCTACATTGATGATGGTTTCAGGTGACATAATCTCGCAGTCTATCCTCTGTTCAGTATGCCAGCCGCAGAATCAAAAACAGAACCGTCATATTCATTTTACTACGAGACCGGGCATCAACGCCCACAGTTAATACCACAGGAGGTTGCCTTTATGGCAAACGAAACTACCTACGCGCTCATCAGCAGTTTGCTGCCTGACATCTACGAGGCCGCACTGATGTATGCGCAGGAAACATTCATCATGCCCCAACTGGTCACCGTCTACACCGACCAGACCGGCATGCAGTCCCGTAAGCTGTCCGAGTACAGTCCGGGCACGGTCACCGCAGGTCTCGGTGAGACCACCGACCTGACGCCGCAGGAGTTTGACCGGGCGCTGCTCAGCGCACTTCAGCCTGCCGAAATCGGCACACAATTCGTCATCACCGACCGCCGCCTCGACAGTGACGACGTGGATGTGATGGCTGATCTGGCGCAGCACATCGGTTACACGATCTTCCGCCAGATTGAAAGCGACCTGCTCGGCCAGTTCAACGGCTTTACCGGCGGCTCGGTGGGTGCATCCGCCACCCGGCTGGATTGGCCCGCTATCTTCAAAGCGCGGGCTACGCTGGCGAATGCGGCAGTTCCCCCGCCCTATAATCTGGTGCTGAGCGAGTACCAGTATTATGATCTGGCGACGGATGCCAACATCGCCGGGTTGAGTAATCCGGCCCCGCTGCGCATCCGTGATGACATTCAATCACGCTATTACGTGGCAAGCGTGGGCGACATAGATGTCTACACGACCAGTGCATTGGGTGAAGCCGACCCGCTGGTGGGCGGCATGTTCAATCGGGGTGCGCTGGCACTGGATATTCGCCGGGCCATGCGCATCGAATTGCAGCGTGACGCGAGTCTGCGTGCCACGGAGGTCAACGCGACCGCCGTTTATGGTCATGGGCTGCGCCGTGCGACATGGGGCGTCAAGATCATCAGTGATGGTACTGCCCCGGCTTAACGCCTGAGTTCCGCCCCTCTCCGGCAATTGTCGGGGAGGGGATTTTTGTGTCTCGCCACAGATGCTCATGACCATCAACGGCATCGCCGCCGGGATGAAAACTTCGTTTACTCCCGCTTCAAGGCACCAGGGATGACTGCAATTGCCAATGGCACGAGAATCCAACCGCAAATCGTCAGTATGGTAGCAAAGAAAGTTGACGGAAGACCTAGAACTACTGACTCTGGTGATGGGACCCAGCCTTCTCCAAATGGAATCTCTATCGGCAGAAAATGCTTCACAGCAAACCCAAATGCTTGTGGGCATGAGACAGAGACTGGTTCAGAAATTTGCGAAGAGTCCACACCAGTAACAATAGCTTCGTCTACATAGTGAAAGAAGATTGTCCCGCCTAACAAAAACCCCGTGATCCACCCCAACAACAACAGTGGTCGTACACCATATCCCGTTAATATGAAATAGAGAAAATTGAACAACTTGGGCAAGAAGGTAGGCCAAAGCCTGATCGTTTTCGAATGTCTACGTTGCCCTATGTAATAAACCCGGTCAGCAAGTCGATCTTCCCCGGTGCGACGAAGAGTCTGTTCGAGTTGTGTGAATGGCTGGCGGTCATAAGGTTCAAGGTGATCCAGAAGTTTTTCCCATAAATCAATAGGCTCAATGCTGTCATAGGTACTGTTCCGCAGATCCACTCTGCCGTTGAATGCAGTGCCATCGCTCAAAACGAGCATTCCTGAGCACGAGACGCTTGAAAAGTCGAGATCTTTTTCAAAATATGCATCTTCAAGGCATATATCGAGATCGAAATTTACGCCTTTAAAGCTAGTTTGCTGTTTAAACCGCACATCTCTAAAATCGCCTCGCCCACCAATGTGAGCGGCCATGAAGTCGACCTCGTCGTGAAACGAGGTGACGTTGCCCTTGTGATCTGTTTGGAACAGGGCGTTCCCGCTGACATGCATACTGCTAAAGTTGGCTTTCTCTTTAAATACCGTGCCTTTGAAGTCAATACCTCCGCCGACGTAGGCTGCAACAAAGTTGACCGTGCCTTTGAAGGTAGTGCGGTTACCCTTGTCTTCAGTTCGGAAATAGGCGTGTTCGTCGATCCGAACACTGTTGAAGTTGGCCTCCTGTTCAAACGTCGCGCCAACAAAGACAGCCTGTCCGCCAAACTGCGCCACGGCAAAGGTGACTTTGCCCTTAAAGATGACAGGTTTCCGACCGCGTTGGATGATCTCACTTTCTTCGTTTGTGAGATCAATCGTCCTGCTAATTCGGGTAAGCATTGAAGTTATGTCGCTGTCACTGGCCGTCCCACAAAACCAGCGTCCCCCTATCTGGGCACTGTTGAAGTTCGTTTTTCCGTCGCACATATTAAATCTGGCACCCGGAAACAGGCCATTTCCCGTGACTCGTGCTGAGCCAAAATAGGCACCCTGATTGAAATCAGCAGACCAGAAGATAGCATCTCCGCCGAGCCGTATATCATCAAAATGTGCGATGCCTTCAAAGACTGCTCCTATAAATTCAGTGTCGTTGTTGATCGCTATGGCAGTAAATTTCGCAAGGTCCTTGAATTTGGTGAAACTGAAAAGTGCCATCCCGCGAATAGTAGCCCCGTAGAAGTCGGCTCTCTGATCAAATTTGGCTCTGTTGAAAATCGCATCACCACTGATCTCGGTTGCCCCGTGAAAGTCAATTTCGCCTTCAAAATGGCAACTTTCAAAATTCACACTTTTATGAAAATGTGAACCGCTGAATGTGGCGTTCTGCTTGAATGTGACCGAGCGACTATGGAATGCTCCCTGTGCTGTCAAGTTTGAGAAATCCGCTCTCCCCTTAAAGGTAGCTCTGTCAAGGTAAATATCTCTTTCCAGCATGAGGGAGACAAACAAAGCATCAGCTTCAAAGGTCACATTCTTAAAGTTCACGACTTTCTTGAACGTAGCGTGTGATAAATCGACGAGACCCATGAAATGAGAATTCTCGAAAGAGATCGGATGCTGGACCTCAACTCCATTCAGTACGAAGTCACTCTCGAACACCTTGTCCGTGAGTTCATTATCATCAACATCTTCCCCATCCTTGATGCGCTGGATTATATCTTTTAGGTTTTCCTGCGTTATTACTTTGCGGTTCTCTTCGTTCATAGCAATCCTCCTGTAGACCCGATTTAGAAGCAGTGGCAAACTAAATTATCGACGTTGTAGGATACTATTCTTTGATAATTATACCTTTTAATAACTATTAGATTGGTCTTCTAGATAAAATGTATCATCCGTTTGAGAATTATACAAACTTCGTTAATACGTTACTTTTCGGTTGACTGGCAAAGCAATCAATAATATATTTGTGGATAGATCAAGTGTTCTTAGGCTCACAAACTAAAAGCCTATATTTAGACCAGTCTCTAAAAGGGCCTATCAAATGTCCGAACTTCGTGACTTCTTTTACTTAGATATATCCAAAGTACACAGCTTTGTGTCTCAAATTCATGGCGGATTGGTAAGCGAAATTAACGAGACTATCAAGAGAATCGGCGGATTCTCTGCCGGGATAAATCTTGGCTCGTTGCCTGTTGGTGGCAGAGTAGATGCATCTAAAGCAAAAGAAAGTGAGCAACAACAAACAATTCAATTGACCCCCGAGGCGTATTTTTCAATTTTGCACAAATATCTACAAAATGAGAATGAAATAGACGACTTAGAGAACATCGAAGATAATCAACTTCAAGTAGGACAGTTTGTTGAAATTGGTGGTATTGCGAATCCACCGATAATTGACGCTTGACTTGGAAGAATAAATGAGACGATTGCCTTTTTGGATCGAAACGCGAACCTCATTTTGAACAGGATGCCAACCCAACAGAGGAAAAATCAGAGAAACCAGTTCTCTCGAAACAATATTGAAGAACTTAAGGCTTATATGGCGTTTCTCGAAGACTTTGTAAAGTTCGCCCAAACAGGAGATAACAGGCTTTATATAAATGTGTCTGAGGAAATAAAGCAAAGAACAATTTGGTTTGGTTTAATACCTGAATACAGCTTGGTTCCTCTCCATTCAACATTACCAGCATCTGTGCATATTGTAGGTAGGGTAGAACGTATACTCAATGAGAATGAAAATTGGTCGTTAGTAGACTTTTCGCAACCTAACCAGACCCCCGCAAATATTGATACGCTTATTTCTGCCGTCAACAATGCTGGAAAATATGTAGGGGGCAGACAAGTTAGCCAGGATGATTTTGTTGCCAAATATCCCGATATTTTCGTGACCCCGTTGGCGATCTATCGTTGATGAAAAAACAGTTACAGTAATGCCGACGCCTCTTCTGTAACTGTTCCCTCTCTTGGTCGTTTGGTGAAACCCCGCCTGATGACAATTCCACATTGTCCTACCCAATTGGTATACATTGTCTATTGAGCGATGGTATCGCCGCCGGGATGAAAACGACGGGGTGATTGGTAACAACCCCTCAGACGCTGGCGCGTCAGCTCCCCAAGCATGGGGAGGAATACAAGGTGGGTTTGGATTGGCGAGGGAAGATAAACTATCATTCTCCAACCTGTGTTTTCGTCCAGACCTCCGAAAAGGCTAGAAAAGCCGAACTCATCAAACGACCATCTCGCTCCAAAGTGGTAATCTCCCCGGTTAAAGACACAGCGTTAATCTCAACGCGCCCGCCCCGGCACAGGCAAATCACCGTCGAGACATCAAAATGCTCATCACCCTTAACCCCCATCCCGCCGTTATTGATGTCGCGGAAGGTGCGCAGTTCGTGGGTCGCCACATCCTGCCATTCCGCCACGATATGAACATCGTCGCCGTGGCAGCTTAACCGCTGGTAGCGACGGCTGTCACTCTCGATGGCAAAGCGTGCTTGCTGCGGTGTCACGGCGAGCCACTTTTCGGACTGCCAGTCCTCGAAATGACGGTTGAACGCATCGGTGACAAAACGCGCCATCAACGCATTGTCGGTGTAGATAGTGTGGGTGGGATGTTTTACCCGCGTTGCATTGTCATCATCCAGCATCACCAACAGCACCTGCCCCTCACCATAGGGCGAATACGTACAGCGCCAGTAACTTATGGCTGCTGTGGTCATGTCATTCTCGGTCAGGACAATCTGCGGATTTTCTCCGCAGAACAACACATCTGGATTTCGGATCATAACGGTTCCCTATGGTGTATAATAAGCAGTCCAGCGGACACAGCAATGCTGTGTCCCTACGGGAGTCGTGGGTGATCGTAGGGACGCCATACATGGCGTCCGCCAGCCAACGCACTGGACTCATCAACCTTTACCCTTGAGCGTCCACATCCGGGTGCTCCTACAGCGCCACTGCAAATCATGCCACAGCAGCGGCCCCGATTTTATAACTGACCCCCGTCAACTTCTCCGACACATCCCACAGTTTTTCGGCAGCCGCCACATCATAGGCTGCTTCGCTGGCCTGCTCCTTCACCGGATAACCGCGCATCTGCATGAAATGTGGCCCGTAAAAATCGCCGCCGCTGACATCCGGCGCAGCAGCCGCATACAACTGCGGTAATGCGCCCTTCTCAGCACTTTGCGCCATGACAGCATTCGTCACTTTCAGAATCACCTTCACGACCGCCCAATCATCAATCGATTGCAGGTTGGTCGCAGCGTAGCCCGGATGCGCGGCGACACTGATGGTTGAGGCTCCGGCGGCCCTCAGGCGGCGATTCAACTCGAAGGCAAACAGCACATTGGCGAGTTTGGTCTGACTATACGCGCCCCAGCGACTGTAATCCTTCTCGTGCATCAGGTCATCAAAATTGATTTCACCGCCGCGATGTGCCCCGCTGCTGACCGTTATCACGCGGCTGTTGGGCGTACTGGTCAGCATATCGATCACTAATCCCGTCAGCGCAAAATGGCCCAGATGATTAATACCAAACTGCATCTCAAAGCCATCCGCTGTTTCCTGCCGCCCGATTGCCATGATGCCTGCGTTGTTGATCAACAGGTCAAGTCGGTCATAACTGGCGCGGAATTTGTCGGCAAACTCGTGCACCGAACGTAAATCCGCCAGATCGAGTTTCATCAATTCGACCTGTGCATCCGGTAGTTCCTGTTTGAGATCATCCAGCGCCCCGCGCCCTTTATTCAGATTGCGGCAGGCCATCACAACGGTGGCGTTTTTACGTGCCAGTTCGAGGGCGGTGTGATAACCCAGACCGCTGTTGGCCCCGGTAACGATAGCGACGCGCCCGCTTTGATCGGGGATGCTCTCGGCTGTCCATTTTTCCATCTGGTTGCTCCTTAGGCGTGTTCAGGTTGGCGTTCTAATGCAGTTACTCCGGTCAGTTGTTCGGATACTTCCCACAAGCGTCGCGCCACATCAGTGTCATGGGCAGCTTTCGGTGAGCCGTGCGTCACCGGATAACCGCGTACCATGAAGCGGCGCGGCCCGTAAAAGGCAGCGGCTTTTGCATCAGGATCGGTCCCCGCCCGCAGTAAGGCCAGTGTACCCATCTCCAGCGTATTGCCCAGCCGCCGCACGATGACGCCATAAATGAAGCGCTCGATGCTGCTGTCCGATTCATTGGCGGCACGGTGCTGCAATCCGGTCAGGGTGAAACCGGGATGGGCGGCATTAGTGATGGTTCTGGCTCCAACCGCTTCCAGACGGCGCTGTAACTCGTAGGTGAAC
>JAKEEQ010000066.1 GCA_022616515.1 Chloroflexota bacterium
AACACCACCATGACGCCGCTGTATCGCCATAATGTCCGCAAGCACTATGGCAGGCATATGGCCCCGCTGACAACGCAAACGCGCCAGTGGATTGGGGTTTCGGTGATGTCGTTGCTATTTGGCTATGTCGTCGGCAAGCTGCGCGGATAATCATCAAGGGCAGGCGAGAAAAGTCTGCCCTTATTTATCCAACCGCTGGAAACGCCAGGTAGGGCCGTCGCCACCTTCAAGATAGCCCTGTGTTTGCAGGAGTGCGATGGTACTGCGGGCGTCTTCTACCGATAAATCGAGGACATCCATCAGCGGGCCAAGACCCAGCCAGCCCAGATAGGTTGCCAGTGCTCTGGCACGGCGAACGTAAACCTCCTGCTCAAGTTCGACCTCCGGCACGGTAGTGGTCGCGACGGTTGGCTTCGGGGCTGATGCAGCAGCTTCTTTTTCCGCGGCGGGCTGCCGGGTGGTCGACAGGCGGGCAACTTTCAAACGGGCATCCTGCCGGAGGGTAAGCAGGCCAGTGTCCCCTGTCGGGCGTGTTTGCCCTTGAGCGAGGGCTGCCATTGAGCGTTTGGCGGCTGTTTGACGCCAGTAGCGGGTGAGTGTGCCGACCGTCTTATCTTCAACTTCGGGCAGTTCTAACTGAATAGGGGGCTGTTTTTCCTCCAGCAAAATCGCCTCAACAAAGGGCGATGGCAGGATGGGCATTGCCGAGCGGATTTCAACATCGCCTATAGCGGGGCGCAGTACCAATTTGGTTTTTAGTAAGCTGAGAAGCTGCGGCGGAATTTGCTCCGGGGCCAGATTCTTGGCGGTTAAGATCGTATGAATCCCGACCGATGGACCTTCTTTCACCAGTCGATACAGCCCATTGAACCAGCTTTCGCGCTGGCTGTTCCAGTCTTCCTCAAATGGAATCGTATCGACAACCATCAGCAAACGGGGAAACGGTTTTTGCCCCTGTGTTATCACCGCATTGTTGTAGGCATCCAGTGAGGTTACATTCAGGCGAGAAAACTGCTGCTTGCGCTGGCCCAGATGTTTGACGAGACCATCCAGCAGGCGAATCATCTCGCGAATGGAGGTCAGGGTGCCACCCAGAACATGCGGTGTCTGTGATAGTTGATCTAAGGGGTCAATATCCTGCCCGATGAGTGCGTAACGGAGTTCGAGCGGGCTATTGAAGATGCCGAGTGTGGTCAGTGTTGCCGCGATAAAATGAAACCGCGTGGTTGCCTCGCCCACCACCAGCAAGTGACGCATCTCCTCAACGGTTCGGATGACGGGCGTCTGGTCAATGTCCAGTCCCAATGGGATGCTAATTGAAGATGGACTCTCTACAAATTCACGCATCCGCAGTAGATGGCCCAGTTGAAAGGCGGTATGATTGGCGGGGCGGACCAGTAGCTGCACCACCAGCGGCTTCTGCGGTGAAACCAACACCTCCGCCGATGTGGCCGTAAGCACTTTTTTAATTTCCGGGAGTGCCTGACGAAGCTGGTTGATAAACAGTTCATAGTTGTTGGGGGCAATACTCTCACCAGC
Source organism: Chloroflexota bacterium (assembly GCA_022616515.1). Lineage (GTDB taxonomy): Bacteria > Chloroflexota > Anaerolineae > Aggregatilineales > J027 > JAKEEQ01. The sequence continues at coordinate 1,540 of JAKEEQ010000066.1, forward strand.
GGGCCGCAGATAGTAGCGAAGATGCGATGCGGCGGTTTGAATATCCATCACGTCCGCGTTAACACCTGCCTGCGCAAGCCGTGCTCGAAACAAATTTATTTGGTCACGCTTTTCCTGATCGTTATACGTCTCGACCGTGTTTGTTTCAATGATTTGACTCAGGGCAGGTGTGACCCAACCGACCGAATCAGTACGTGGCAGCAGTTGGGGCATCGACAACTCCTAATGTTTGGGAAACGTTTCAAACTTCACGTTATTGTACTGATTTGCGTAGCGGTTTCGCAAGCAATTCGTACAGGTGATTTTCCGGCGTCAATGGTAGTCTAGAATTTGGTAGTGGTAACTTTGATTGATGAGACGAAAATTACCCATCCCCTCTGTCGCTACGCGACATCTCCCCATTTATGGGGAGGGAATGCGACTCCGGGCGGTAAATTGCTTTATTCAAGCGGTGCCGACCATCTCCCCTGTTTGCGGGAAAAACACAGAAGGGGTAATGTGCCATCGGTCAATATTTCACCACTACCTAGAATTTCGACCTGTTCTTGGCTAGACTTGCCGGATCGACACACGAAAGTTAAGGAGACGGGAGCGATTGCCAGGAACTATTTAAACCAGCCGCCGGACTTTATTCTGCGAGTTATGAGAAGATTGGTTGATAGAATGCCGTGGCTTGCCATCAGTATACAGCGGTTGTACCGTCTTTTTCAGCCGCGTTATACGCTTGGAGTCGTTGGCATTCTATTTAATGAAGACAATCAAGTATTACTCGTCGAGCATGCCTTTCACAGTGTATTTGCCTGGGGGCTTCCCGGTGGCTGGGTTGATGGCAATGAAATGCCGGGGCGTGCTGTTGAGCGTGAATTCAGGGAAGAGACTGGTTTGGACGTGGCGGCCTCGTACCCGGTAGATGTCTGGGGAAACCGCTACTGGCGTAATCATGTTGATCTGGCGTTTCTGGTTGTGCTCAAGAAACCAGCACCCACAGAACTGGTGTTGTCGGGTGAATTGATCGCATATCGCTGGGCCGATCTGACGGATCTACCGCCATTGTCGCCAGCACAGCACCGCGTGATTGCGCTTGCCCAGAATTTCCCCGACCCTAAAACGTATCGTAGAAGAATTAAGGAGGGCAGGTTATGACCCTTGCTGATTATCGTTCGGCTGGACGTCGTCGCAGTCGTTTTCCCATTATCGGCCTGACGTCCGCTGCGCTGGTGATTGTCGCGGCGGTGATGTTTGGTATAGAGCTTATGAGTTACAGTGATCAGGCTGACTCACTGGGTTCGGATGTCACCATTGGCGGTGTTCAGGTTGGCGGGCTGGCGGAAAGTGACCGTGTGGCAGCATTGGAAGACGTATATGTTGAGCAGCCGATTTATCTTGATTATCATGGCAATCCAATCCTGCTGTATCCGTCGGAAATCGGTTTTCAATTGGATACCGATGGGATGCAGGCCGAGGCCACCCGTCAGGCCAGCAATCGTGACACATTCTGGGAAGGCTTCTGGAGCTTTCTGTGGCGCGAATCGCAGCCAGCGCTTGAGATTGACCTGATTGCGAATTATTCCGAAGCGGAACTCGATGATTATCTTCAAGATTTAGCCAATCGCTACGGCACGTCATCATCAGGACCGGGGTTTGATGTTGTGAATCTGACCTTTGGTGGAAGCAGCTCTAATACCCAGCTTGATATTGAAGCGACCAAACCACTGATTGCCGCTGCACTTTATGAAACTGACGTCGAAAACCGCCAGATTACGCTGCCGACTGTTACCACCGAAGGCGAGACACTGTCAATGAGTACGCTGCGGCAGGCGTTGATCAATTTTATGGAATCGCGCGGCGTGTTTTACGATGGCAATACTACTGTGGTGTCGATGTTTGTGCTGGACCTGCAAACCGGTGAGGAAATGGGCATTCTGGAAAATGTGCGGCATAGTGCCGCCAGCACGATTAAGTTGGGGGTGCTGATTAATTTCTTCCGTGACAAAATCACGGCC
>JAKEEQ010000067.1 GCA_022616515.1 Chloroflexota bacterium
TCCGACGATAAAGCGTTTGTACTGGCCGGGGTCGCTGCAATGGTTCCTACACTCGGCTCCTTTGCCCAACAATCCCCCTTTGCTGTGATTTCAGATAATTGTGGGGGGTATTCGCTGACACACAATGGCAACGTGGTGATGCCAGTCGAGTTTGCCCGAACCCCTCAATTTTATGCGCTGAAGACTAAAGATGGCATTCCCTATAAGCAAATCGCGGTTTTACATAGTGTCGATGTGTTAGCGACCACGGTTTCGCAGCGGTGTATACGCTGGCGGCGCGACGAGGAACGCTGTCAATTTTGTGCGATTGAAAATTCGCTGGAAAGTGGCAACACGATTGCGATGAAAACGCCAGAGCAGTTGGCTGAGGTTGCCGAAGCCGCTGCCCGATTGGACGGCATTAAACATATGGTGATGACCACCGGCACCATCAACTATCGAGATATGGGCGTACATTACCTGGCAAAATGCGCCCAAGCCATCAAAGCCGCCGTTCCTGATTTGGGCATTCAGGCACAGTTTGAACCTCCCGAAAATCTGGATGATATGATCATGCTGAGGGAGGCAGGGGTAGATAGTGTGGGGATTCACCTGGAAAGTTTCGATCAGACCGTTCGTGAACGGATTACCCCCGGCAAAGCACAGATTAGCATTGAGCGATACTTTGAAGCCTTCAAACGCGCCGTGGAAATATTCGGGCGCAACCAGGTGTCAAGCTATGTTATTGTCGGCTTTGGGGAAAGCGAAGAATCCATTGTAGAGGGTTGTCGGCGGATTGCCGAAATGGGCGTTTATCCCTTTGTCGTTCCACTTCGTCCAATTATTGGCACTCCCCTCGCGAATTCAGCGACACCGGATTTGGCATTGATGCGCCGCATTTACGTGCAGGTTGCCGCCAACAATCGGCGTTACGGAATTACCTATCGCAATAGCAAGGCCGGATGCACACGTTGCGGGGCCTGTTCGGGCATCACTGCCTTTGAATGATTCAAAAGCGGTAGGAAGGAGTATAGGTCATGAGTGAGTTTATTGGCAAGGTCGCTGAAACTGAAGCGGAGTTGAAAGAATATTTTGCGATTCGCCATATGGTCTTTGTAGACGAGCAGCGTATGTTTGAAGGCACAGATCGCGATGAGCATGACGAACATAGCATCCATTTGGTCGCACTGGATAAGAATACAGGTCGGGTAGTTGGGGCAGTACGCTGTTATGAAGCTGACAAAGATGTTTGGTATGGTGGCCGTTTAGCAGTCCATCCCAACTATCGCAAAGGCACAATTGGTCGTCAACTTTGTGAACTGGCGGAAGCAACGGTGATAGAGCAAGGCTGCGAGCAGTTTCTCGCGTATATCCAACTGCAAAACGTGCCTTTTTTTAAGCGCCTAAACTGGAGTCCGATTGGTGAGCCTGTCCTGTATCACGGACAGCCACATCAGCTTATGGCAGCTTCACTAGCCGCGGTAGCCCATCGAAAAGTCAAGGAATACGCAGACAGTAATCATGCTTGATGTATCATTGCCGGAGTTAGCGCAACAACTACGATCTGCTCCCGCATGGCAGCGTAAACAGGAACTCGATGTGTTATCCAGGGACTTATTGGCTCATGTCCCCCTGGTCAATGGTGAACGGGTTCCGCTTGGAGATGATACGGCAGCGATAAAAGATGGGGATGGCTATCTGCTGTTGGCGGCGGAGGTGATCTATCCACCGCTGGTTGCCGCGAATCCATACCTAGCAGGACGTTCTGCGGTTCTGGCAAATGTCAACGATGTCTATGCGATGGGCGGCAAACCCTTAGCGATTGTTAACACCATTTTAGCGCCCAACACCGATATCGCAGCCAGGATTATGTCCGGGTTGAAAGATGGCTGCCAACGCTATGGTGTCGCTCTGCTAGGCGGTCACTTGACAGCCAACAGCGAGGTGACTTCGGTTGCGGCCTGCATTCTCGGACGCGCTCAAACGTTGTTGAGCAGTTTTGAGGCACAACCCGGTGACCTTATTTTGCATGTTACTAATTTGCGCGGCGCTTTCCATCCCAACTTCCCATTCTGGGATTGTTCAGCCCATCTGAGCGACGCCGAATTACAGCGTGATTTAGCGATTTTGCCTGCTATGGCTGAAACAGGCTGGTGTAAAGCCGCTCGCGATATTAGCATGGCCGGTATGCTGGGTTCCACGATGATGATGTTAGAACTGTCTAATGTCGGCGCAACGATTGATCTAGAAGCGGTGCCTGTGCCAGAGGCAGCGAAAGCACGCTACCTGGACTGGTTAGTAGGCTTTCCCAGTTACGGTTTTATTCTCGCGGTGTCACCTCAATACCTCGCCACCGTTCAAGGCGCTTTTGCTGAACATGGGATAAGTTGTGCCACAATAGGCAAGGTAATCGCCGAGCCACAGATGATATTGTCGCGAGAGACTGAAACCGTGATGCTATGGGACTTCGAGAAAACACCCTTCATCGGGTTCACCTCTAGCAAGCAAACAAAATCGTTGACCTGAGTCATTGAAGGTGGGATAACACAGTGTCCAAGAAAATTGTGGTAATCGGTGGCGGCGGAGCAGGGACGGGGGCAGCAACAATCGCTATCCAACGTGACCGCTCGCTTGATGTTACCCTCATCACAGAATTTGAGGATATCGCTTATAGCCCTTGCGGAATCCCCTACGTTTTTGGCCGCCAAATCGAGAAATTTGACGGCCTCTTCTTGCAACCGCTCCAATTTTACCGCGACATGGGCATTAAGCTTTGTACAGAGACGCTCGTCGAACGCATTGATATTAACAAGCGTAGCGTTTACTCGAATAAAGGGCAGGAATTCCCGTTTGATGTACTCATTTTATGCACTGGATGGGAATACGAAGTCCCAGATTTGCCCAATGTCGATCTTGACGGGATTGTTTATATCAAGAACATCCGTCAGGCGATGGAGATTGATAAGCGGCTCGATCAAGTCAAGAAAGCGGTTGTGTGGAACTCAAAACCGCTGGGGGTCGAGTTGATCGCGGAACTGCCTCATCGGGGCATCGAAACACATCTGGTTGATCCCTCACCCTGGCTGATGGCCGACTTCACCGATGCCGATATGATGGAACCGTTGCAACAGTATTTGATTAATGATGTGGGAGTCAAACTCCATTTTGGGACCGATTTGCTTGGCTTCAAGGGGCAGAATGGCAAGTTGACCCACGCTCAGACCAGCGCAGGCGACATCGAAGCCGATATGGCGTTTTTGGTCGCGCCCATGAAACCAGCAACGAAACTCGCTAAGAGTATTGGAATCAAGACCGGATCGACAGGGGGCATTATTGTTGACAATCACATGCGGACGAATGTGCCGAACGTGTATGCTGCTGGCGCTTGTATCGAAGTCTTGCATGGACTTCTGAACATTCCCGTAAACCTTATTCCCGGCTCCTATGCCTATCCGCAGGGGCGTTTGGCTGGACTCAATGCGGCGGGTGGCGACGAAGCCTACCGTCCCGTTTATGTTCCGTGGGGAATCGGGGCCAAAGTGCAGGTCGGCGGCGTTCTTGTTTCTGAAACAATGGCAAAAGCGATGGGAATGCCGTATATCGTCGGTAAGGCAACCGGCATTACAGCCGCCCGCTACCATCCTGCCCATGAAATGATGATAGTCAAACTGCTAGTGGATCCCAATACGCGGCGCGTTATCGGCGCGCAGTTTACGGGAGGCGAAGGGGTAAAAGAGAGAGCCGATTTCCTTGCTTTTGCAATTCGCAAAGGCACGACTGTGGAAGAACTGGCGACTATGGAAAATGTATACTCGCCGCCTATTGGGGCGCTTGGTGAACCCATCGCCAACGCTGCGAAAAACGCACTTGCCGTACTGGGTGGGTGAGGAAGAAAGAAAATATGCCCATTACAACTCGGAAACCGTCGCCGCCAACCAAATTGCAGCAGTTTCGGACAATCACGGAAAGCTATTTATTGCAGGTGGCGCAAAAAGATTTCCTTCGCCAGTATCCCAGCGGCTCTGCAACGACACCAGCCCCCAGGCATGGTTGGGTCTATAAGCTCTTGCCTATCATCTTTCTACCGGGCTATAAACTGACCCCCTGGCCTGTTAAACGCCGCCTCTTAAAGTTATTCTTTGTTCATCGGGAACAGCAATGGCCCGATAAACCTTGGGAAACCTAGAAGATACAACTGTGCAAAGCAGTCGATGATGTCATCAGATGCCTTACGCCGTGTACATGTACGCTGGATGGGGAATTATCGTACTCATATCACTGTCCGGGGGGTGCATCACCTACAAGGAGATGAAACACCGCAGTATGGCGGCGAGGATGCTGGCCCGATGCCAACGGAATTTTTTTTAGTGAGCATCGCTTCCTGTATGTGCCTGGCTGTTTACCATGTCGCCCGTAAGCGCCGCCTTTCCTTAGATCAACTGGAAGTAAGTGCCTGGGGATACAAAGATATGCAGGCTTTTCGTTTTAATGAAATTCAGGTGTTGGTTGAGGCCAACCTGGATGAAATAGAGAAGCTGGTTGATCTTGCCAAAGCCTATTGTTTTGTGAGCAATACCATTATTCAAGGCTGCCCGATCCATGTGACCGCAAGTCAATTAGAGCAACGAGAAAAATAAGTGCGTGAGAATGTCATTATTGACGAAACCTTGTTCGCTTCGGATTTACGAGTTATCGCCGCTGGTGTACCGGGATTTACGGATGCCCTTCGTCAGCAGTCCGTCGCAGTTGTGCATCTGAATTGGCAGCCTCCGGCTGATGGCGACCCCGAATTAGTTGAAATCCTCAAGCGGATTTATAGCGATCCGCACTTAATTACGCAGATTGATGACGCGAATCAAGAAACGATTGAGCGCATTCAAAATGCGGCCCCTGAGGTCATTGATATTTCTACCGCCAGGGAGGCGATGGGGCTGTCTGACCATACCATCTCCCACGCCGGGCCGCCTATTGAGTGGGAACGGATGGCCGGGCCACAAAAACGAGCCGTCATGGGAGCCATCCAGTTTGAAGGTTGGGCAAGCAGTAATGATGAAGCCGCCGCTCTCGTAATCAGCGGCAAAGTTCGCTTGCACCCCAATCACTTTTACAACGCTGTGGCTCCCATGACAGGCGTTATTTCGCCTTCGATGCCTGTCCTGGTGGCCCGGAACAAGACCTATGGAAACTACGCATTTTCAACCCTTAATGAAGGGCGCGGCAACACCCTCTGGTATGGCGTTTTTGATGATGGCGCACTGCGGCGGCTACAGTGGATTCGAGATGAGCTGGGGCCGGCGCTGAAAGTAACCATCCAGCAGCACGGGCCGCTTGATGTGTTTGACATCATTGCCCAAGGCTTGCAAATGGGGGATGAATGCCATGCCCGTCATACAGCCTGTACCGCATTGCTCGTCAAGCGTTTGGTTCCGTGGATGCTGTACGCGGACGTACCCGGTAAAACGGTAGCCGAAATTGTCCGCTTTCTGGACGCCAACAGCCATTTTTTTCTGAATTTCACGATGGTCGGTGTCAAGGCAACGATGGATGCCGCACAGGGAGTTCCTTATAGCACCATAGTGACAGCAATGGCCCGCAATGGCGTGGACTTTATGCTGCGGGTTGGTGGGTTGGGAAATGACTGGGTGATGTCACCCGTTTCGCCGTTAGATGAGGCGGTTTACTACACTGGCTATACGGTTGCGGATGCAGCAGGCGATATCGGCGACAGCGCCATTATCGAAACTTGTGGATTGGGCGGAATGGCAATTGCCGCGGCGCCAACCGTAGCACCCTTCGTTGGTGGTCGGCTCGCCGATGAAATTGCGACTCTGAAAACGTCGAGCAATATCACGCTGTCTCGACATGACAAGTTCCGTATAACGACGATGGATATGGAAAGTACGCCTCTGGGCATTGATGTGCGGCGAGCGGTTGAAACCCGGGTTGTTCCTCTCATTACGACGGGCGTACTCCATGAAACCAACGCCACAGCAGGACAAATTGGGACAGGGGTTGCGCGTGTACCCATCACGATTTTTGATCACGCCTTGATTGCTTTGGCGCGGAAGTGGCAGCTCGATGTAGAAACAGCCACCTCTGTCAAGTCCATTCGGGTCGATCCTGTCGGTGTGGCCCATGCAAGTTAAGCCAGAAGTCCAGCAGCAAATACGTGCCTGGCGTGAACAGGAAAGCAAATACTATGCTGCGGCGTTAAGCGAAGCAGAATTGTATATGGTTGGCATACAGTTGGTACGGGCGATTGCAAATAACCTGCGTACAATCGACGATATAGAAGAATTGGTAGGCTACTATCGCGGGTTAGATGTTCAGTACGTACTGCCGATTGCGGATGCGTTAGACACGCCTTTAGCAGTTTTTCTCGATTATGCCTCCGCGCTGGGCGCGGCGTTTTATGTACGCACTCAGGAGATTCGAGAGGAAAAAATCCAGCAGCAGGCGCGAGAACGTATCCTGGCGGCATCGCGGGCCAATCAGCAGTGGGTGACCCTTTATCATGATGAGACTCTACGCAACGGCATAACGTTTTTCTGGCATCTTGAGATGAACTTGAGGAATGGCATTGGGTTGCAGACTGCCTGTGAACTGGATTTCCAGAAGGGACGTGTGTATGTGTTGGAACTGCTCGTATTGAACCCAGAAACCGGGCGTGTCTGCCGCGATATTAAGCTGCCAGACTCAAAACAGGAATTTAGAACACAGGATGAATTAACGGCAGCGATAGCAGATCTTCGCCAAAAACATGTTGCTACTGAGGTTAATCATGGCTCTTGCTTGTAAAATTAAACCTAAATTCTATCAGGATTCGGTGCGTTTAATGCGTATTTCGGAAACGTTGTCTGACTTGGCACATGTCAGACAGGCGATTGTCGCGATGGGAACCGAAGCAAACAAAAGAGTGTTAGCCGAAATCAACTTGCTGACCGATGTTGTCGAGAAGGCTGGCGCTAACGATCTGATGATTGTCGTCGAGGCGGAGTCGGATGATGTGGCCCAAAGCGCCATTGCCCAGGCCGAAACGATTCTGGCGGAAGGGATCGCGCAGCCAACGGGTAATTCCGAACAGGATGTGCCGCCGCGTACCCTAGCCCAAGCACGGGAACGGCTGAAGGGTTCCAATTTAATGATGATTTCAGTCGCCGGGAATTATGCGGCGCTGGAAGCAGCCAAAGCCTTGCGTGGGGGGTTGCATGTCTTTCTGTTTAGCGACAACGTGACGCTCGAAGAAGAACGGCAGCTGAAAGAATTAGCGGCTTCGAAAGGGTTGCTGATGATGGGACCGGGCTGTGGCACGGCTGTCATCAACGGAGTGGGTCTTGCTTTTGCCAATGCCCTTAAACGGGGACCTGTCGGAATTGTGGGGGCATCAGGTACAGGCTTACAGGAACTCACGACACTTATAGATCGTGGCGGAACCGGTATCTCTCAAGCGATTGGCGTTGGCGGGCGAGATTTATCCGAGCGAATTGGTGGGGTCATGATGCGGCAGGGAATCGCCATGCTCTCCGCTGACCCTCAGACTGAAATAATTGTCCTCATTTCTAAGCCGCCCCATCCCAGCGTCACGGAAAGCATCCTAGAAGCCGTATCTGCCAGTGGCAAGCCGGTGATTGTGAATTTTCTAGGTGATAAATTTGTTGGTGAGCGGAATGGAATCCATTTTACCAGGACAATCGAAGACACGGCTGAGGCGGTACTACAACGTGTAAATGGCAATCATGAGGTTCATTTTGCCAGTAACCAAACCGACATCGCACGACAGATCGCCCAAGAGCGTGAGCAATTGTCTCCCGGTCAGTGTTATCTGCGTGGGGTATTTTCCGGGGGGACTCTGTGTGATGAAGCAATAGATATACTTCAGGAGTCTTTGCCCGGTGTTTATTCCAATATTGCCCTCTCGCCGCAGTATACCCTTGAAAGCAGTTGGCGGAGCCGCGAACATAGCTGCATCGACATGGGCGAAGAGGAGTTTACTCAGGGGCGTCCACATCCCATGATTGATCCGCGTCTGCGGCAGGAACGCATCCTGAAGGAGGCGGCTGATCCACAGGTCGCGGTTATTTTGCTGGATGTAGTGATTGGTTATGGCGCTCATGACAATCCGGCTCAGGTAATAGGCGAGACGATTCGCCACGCCAGAACGCAGGCAGCAGAACAGAGACGTTATCTGGCGGTTGTTGCCCACGTTTGTGGAACTCAGCAGGACTTCCAGGGATTGCTCCGTCAGGAAGCGATGCTTCGTGAGGCGGGGGCGCTGGTGCTGCCGACCAATGCACAGGCGGCGCGGGTAGCCGCCGCCATTGTGACCAGTTAAGAAAGGGTGACCATGCCAATTTATGAATTCCAATGTCACGACTGCGGGCAAAAATCGTCAATCTTTTTTCGCTCCTTTAGCAAGGTGGACGAAAAACCCCACTGCCCACATTGCGATAGTACAGCGTTGAGTCGCATCATCTCGCGTCCCGGCTTGATTCAAGTGCGAGGTGGCTCAGAGTCGGGCCAGTTACAGGCAGTTAGTGGGCGTAAAGCGGTTGAGAATCTAAGCCGCCAGTATGACAGCTTGAAGATCGATCCGAGCAAAGGCTTTGAGGAAGTTTCGCGACGTGCGGCGGCTGGAGATGACCCCACAACGTTAAAAGAGATCGTCAAAGAGGCTAAAAAAGACGCTGGACTAACTTCGTAATGCTGGTTGAGAAATCACTATGCCGACCAGAAAGTTGCGCATTGCCAGTTTTACCTATTCAACCAGGCCACGCGGGGGTGTCATCCACTCGTTATCGCTTGCAGAAAATCTTCAGGTACTTGGGCATGAGGTTCATATTTTTGCACTGAGCAAAGAGCAGCAGGGTTTTTTCCGCCCAACGTCTGTGCCACATACACTGATTCCTTTTGAGAATCCCGGCGACCATATGCTGCTCGATCAGCGTATCCAGCTTTACATTCAAACATACTACGAATTTATGACCGACCACCTGACTGAATCGTTTGACATCTATCATGTTCAGGATTGCGTTTCAGCTAATGCGGTGTGGCGATTGCGGGAAAATGGTTTGATCCCATCATTTATCCGTACTGTCCACCACATTGATGATTTTACGACCCCCACACTCATCCAATGTCAGAACGATTCAGTTTATCGCCCGGATCAGCGTATTGTGGTTAGCCACTATTGGCAGCGGCGCTTGCACGATGAATTCGGTGTCGACAGCCAAGTCATCCACAATGGCGTCGATTTAGAGCGTTTTGGCCCGCCGAGTGAAGAACAGCGCCATGCGGCAAGGGCTGAACTCGGTTTACAGAATCAGCTTGTGATCTTGAATATCGGCGGAATTGAACCGCGCAAAAACACGATTCGCCTAGTAAAAGCGTTTGAGGAGGTTCATAAACAGCTTGCAGCCCAGGAACAGGCGGCTGTTTTGCTGCTGGCTGGCGGTGAGACACTGCTCGATCATACGCCCTATCGTGTCGAATTCTTTGATATGTTGGAACATTCAACATTGCAGCTAAACAAAGATATTGTGCTGTTAGGTACAGTTGCCGATGACAGAATACCCGGTTTGTATCATGTGGCGGATATGCTCGCGTTCCCGTCGCTGAAAGAAGGCTGGGGGCTGGTCGTTCTGGAGGCTCTGGCTTCTGGCTTGCCTGTGTTGACTTCGGACCTGCCGGTTTTCCGCGAATATCTGGTAACAGACACCAATGCGTTGCTGGTAAACCCACTGAGCGAAGCGGCGATTGCCGCAGGAATAATGTGTCTGAGTCATGATCGGACACGATGCCAACGATTAGCCGCCAATGGATTGCAGACCGCAGCCAAATTTAGCTGGCGCCAAACTGCTATCGCTCATGATGAACTGTATCAGAAGAGTATGCTGCAACGTTAGCGAATGGCCTTTTTGGAATTCCCAGATTCGGGTTGTGAACGGCTCCAATCAGTAATCGAAGGGTATCGGTGTGATGACAAGCGAAGCGTTATTTCCCCAAAACTTTGTGCCGTTCCCATATCGTCAGGTGAGTGTACAGCCCTACTACGCAGCCATGACGCCCGAAACAATCACGGCGCATTTGCTTGGCAAAGATTCGTATCGGCGGACTCGGTTTGTCATTTTGGAACAGCCTGAGGCTTGCGCGGTTGCAGTTGTTGAGCGAGAAGACGAAAAATCGCTCTTTAGTCCAATCACGGCGGTATCTATTCTGGCCCTACCAGAAACATGCTGGCGGGTCGAAGACAAAACCGTAGACACTGGCAACCCGTCGGCATTAGCCGCTAAAGCGCGTGAGTTGCGGCTGGATTCAAGCGCGACCCTGGTTGTTCATGGGTTAGATGGACATGTGAATTTCATTCACCGCCCCGCTCCACTCAAAATTGAGGTCATTGACGTAATACCTCCAGAACCGCCTAAACTGTATCGGATGGCACAGCAAGTTGTGGCCTACGTTGACTTGCCAGCAGTGGAATTGCAGCCGCGCAACATAGACTTGCGCGATCTGGCGCAGCAGTCCCCCGATGCTTCCGCTTACCTGATCCCATGCCGGGCCTCCGGGCTTGAATTCGATGTACCGACTTATTTTCTGGATGAGCGGCCAGAGAAGCAGGATTGGGTCATGATCGCCTGTGAACGCAGCCGCCAGATACACCGCCACTTTTATCAAGCCGAAGCGCCCTGCATTGAATTGTGTCCACGCCGACAGGCCCATGATGGAAACTTGCAGCTTGTGAAGTGCTGTTTGCTGGAAGACCAACTAGAAATTGACGGCAATCGTGTGATCGTGCCCTGGGGGGCAAGTTTGCTGCAAATCGAATCCGGGTTGAGAAAGTTGATAGAACTCCATGAACAATAACGGTCATTCTGCAAAACGAGCATGGGGGAACTTTGTCCCCGATCTTTCGTCAGATCGGGTGGACGTGAAGCCACGGCTGCGCGGTATCACCATGATCCTGGATCGCTGCCAGGGACTTGTGGCAACGGAAGATTTATTGCGAATGTGCGGAGCATACCTCGATCATATCAAGCTGAGTTTCGGCACGTCGGCCCTCCTCACCGAGGATTTCTTACGTCGAAAGATTGATCTGGTTCGGAGCCATAACGTAGACATCTATCCAGGTGGCACGCTGATGGAACTGGCGCTTGTTCAAGGTTGTTTCTCAGACTACCTTCAACGCGCTAAAGAGTTGGGTTTTACCACGCTTGAGATTTCCGACGGCACGATCACCATACCCCGTCGGGTCAGAGACGATGCCATCAAACGCACGCTTGATGCCGGATTCTTAGTGATCACCGAGGTCGGAAAGAAAGACCCGGCTGCAAACATTCCCCCCGCCCAGATGGCTGAAGAAATCGCCGCCGATCTGGCATTGGGGGCCAACCATGTCATCATCGAAGCACGGGAATCCGGCATGGGAATAGGCATCTATGATCAAAGTGGTCGCATTCGTATGGACATCGCTACTGCCATTCTGGAAGGGTTGAATCCGGATCAACATGACAGCATCATCTGGGAAGCCCCGCATCAAAAACAGCAAGCCGAACTGATTATCCAGCTTGGAACCAATGTAAGCCTGGGCAATGTCCGGCCTCGTGATGTGCTGGGCTTAGAAGCATTGCGGTGCGGATTGCGCTTCGAAACGTTTCGGCATTTCGCGCAACATTTGGAGCCAATGGAGTCGATCAATGGGTGATAACTCCGGCTTTCTGGGCGTAGGTGATCGCTTGAAGCACGCTCCTGCCCCGGAGTTGGTTCAGGCTGCCTACGCTCTGGAAGCAGGAGACGGGCCACTGCTCTATACCGCCATGAGCTTCGCTGATCTGGCTCATGCCATTATGTTGATCGAGCAGCGGATTATCCCGCCAGAGATTGGCCCCGAGTTGTTAAGAGCGCTGCTGGATATGCATCGGATACCTGCCGAGCAGTTTCCATTCGACCCGTCACATGGAGATGCGTATTCTAATCGCGAGTACCATTTACTCCAGCGAGTCCCCACTGTCGGTGGGTGGTTACAAACGGGTCGCCCCCGTCGTGAAGTAACCACCATCGCTTATTTACTTGTCAATCGGGAACGGATTTTACGACTGTCCGAGACGCTGCTGCTGCTAATGCAAGCCATCCTGGATCGGGCGGAGGCACATCGGTCAACCATCGTGCCAGACTATACGTATCTGCAACCAGCGCATCCAACCACACTGTCTCATTATCTGCTGACCTTTGTTTGGCCGATGGCGCGTGATCTGGATCGCTTACAGCAAACGTTTAGACGAGTCAACCGCAGCCCGGCGGGGAGTGGTAGCACCAATGGCTCACGACTGTCGCTAAACCGGGAATATCTGGCTGAGTTGCTAGGATTTGATGGGCTGGTGATGCACACCCGCGATGCCATGTGGCAACCCGATAATACTATCGAAATCATGGCAGCCATTGTCACGATGTTAATCAATATAGACCGGCTGGTGGAAGATTTACAGATTTGGGCGACTGCCGAGTTTGACTTTGTGGAATTGGCTGATGAGTACACGCGCATCAGTGTGATCATGCCGCAGAAGAAAAATCCGTACTCGCTGGGGTTTGTGCGAGGTGTGGCACGCCAGATGATAGGACAGCTAGTGGGCACAATTGCTTTACAGGCAACCCCGTCGGGACAGGTCGATAATCGAATTTATGCCTATGGGTCCGTTCCTCGTGCCCTTGAGCAGGCCCGGGTCGCTGTATCGCTTCTGACAGGCGTAATACGCGGATTAACTTTTAATACCCAGGTGATGGAGCAGCGTGCCAATCAGGGGTACGCCGGGGCAACCGATCTGGTCGATGTAATCGTGCAGACTCGTCGTTGGGACACTCGCCTCGCCCATCGCGTAGTCGGTCGCGCAGTGCGAACCGCCTCTGAGCAGCAGGTTACCTTAAACGCGGAACTGCTCGATTCGGTGGCACTGAATATCGTGGGATTCCCTGTCTCGCTGACCAATGAGCAAATTACCGAGATCATGCGTCCGCAGAATATTATCCAGACCCGCACGGGACCTGGCGGCGCCAGTCCGCAATCTGTCCAGAATATGATCGCTGATCTACGCCAGTTGTATGTGACTCTTAATGATTGGTGTCAGGCGCAGAAATTACATGTTAAGACCGCCGAAGACAGATTAATCGAGCGAGCAGCAGAACTATGCCAATTCATATGATTGACTCCGAGATTTATGGCAACGCCTGGAGTACCGATGAGATGCACAACATTTTTGATGATCGGGGGCGCACCAGAGCCTGGTTGCATATTATTGCTTGTTTAGCCGAAGCTCAGGCAGAAGTCGGATTGATTCCAGCGGATGTTGTCCCCGAAATCAAGCGGGTTTGTGATATTGATTTACTCAATATGACGGCGCTTCGTAAAGGCTATGAAAGTACCGGGCATTCGATGCTTGGGTTAATTCGCGAGTTGAAAAAACTCTGTCACAACAATGCTGGAGAGTGGATTTATTACGGAGCGACGGTACAGGATATTGCTGATACCTGGATGTCTCAGGCGCTGTTGGAGGTGTGGCAGATCGTTTTCCGCGATTTGCGGCAGATCGAAAATGATCTATTGGAATTATCGGAACGGTATCGGGATACGCCGATGTGTGGTCGCACGCACGGACAACCTGCCTTGCCAATTACCTTTGGCTTCAAAGTGGCTACCTGGTTACGAGAAATTCGCCGTCATGTTGAGCGCCTGAAAGATACACACAAGCGGCTGGGAGAAGGTCAATTGGCGGGTGGCGTCGGGTCGTTATCTTCGTTGGGGGAAAAAGGGTTTGAAGTGCAAACCATCCTTTTTAATAAGCTCGGTTTGCGAACCCCAGACATTGCCTGGATTTCATCACGTGATGTTCAGGCAGAATTTATCCATTTGCTTGCCATGATTGCCGCCACCTTCGACAAAATTGGGCACGAGGTTTATACCTTGCAGCGCGCCGAAGTGAATGAAGTGCGCGAAGGTTTTGTTCAGGGAACAGTAGGCAGCATCACAATGCCGCATAAACGTAATCCAGAAATAGCCGAGCATCTGGGCACCCTGGCCCGCCTCATTCGCCATAATGCCGCATGTTTATTTGAGAATCTGGTACATGAACACGAACGGGATGGACGTTCATGGAAAGCTGAATGGGGGCTAATTGGGCCAATCTGTGCGATGACAGGTTCGCTGCTGCGTTTAAGTAAAATCATGTGCGCCAATTTAGTGGTTGATCCCGAGGCGATGCTTGCCAACCTGGAGGCCACTCAGGGCTATATTCTGTCAGAAAAAGTCATGTTATGTCTGGCTCAGAAAATCGGTAAACAAACGGCCCATGAGTTGGTCTACAACATTGCCATGAATGCTTCTGAAAAGAAAGTGCCTCTGAAGGCAGCCGTCATCGAAAATGCTCAGATACGGGCGTACTTTTCTTTAGAAGAAATCGAGGCGATGTTTAATTATGAGCAGAATCTGGGATTGTGTACCCAGTTCGTAGATAAGGTGTCGTTAATTACCAGAAAAGCACAGAAAAATGACTTGCCGTTCTTATCGTTAAGATAAGCGGCGTGTTGGGTCTGCTATGCAACGGCTGAATACCCTGCCCCGTGTACCGCTGGCGATACTGCCGACGCCGCTACTTCCGGCCAGGCGTCTGAGCGCTGTATTAAATGGGCCACAAATCTGGTTCAAACGGGATGATTTGACTGGGTTTGGTATGGGCGGAAATAAGGTTCGGCAGTTGGAATTCCTGGCAGGTGAAACGGGGACGCACATGACGGTCTAAGATGGGCAATGGCTGGATTTGCTGCTATAGCCATCTCCCGCCCTTTGCGGGCACGTTTATCCCAGCACCCGTTTTCTGGTCATGTATTGGGAGTCTTTCGTAACGTCTGTAACCTGGTGGATGATACAGGCCGTGTTATTATTTTGACCTCACCCAACGTGGGGAATGGGCCTTTTTCACTCGTCGTTGATAGCGATGTTTTGCAGCTCCTTGAACTTAATCAACCCGTATGGGCCAATTCACAATGTTTAAGAATTGGAAACCGACTGATCGATCTGAACCAGATTGAGGTCTGGGAATCACAATTACTTCACTTACCCCTTTGCCATCCCTTACCTGAGCCAATAGCCTCGCTGTTCAGGCCCCTTGTCAACTGGCCCCATCTCAAGTACACGAAACACGAACCGATTTCTACTCAGCTTATTCAGCTATCGCAAGCCCTTCAATCGGCGTTACGGATGGGCAACCGTAGCTGTACGGTTGCTCCAGCGTTGGTGGGCCTGGGTCGAGGGCTGACCCCGGCAGGTGACGACTACCTTTTAGGCGTTATGGCCGCGTTATGGTTAACGGAACACCATACGCTTTTGGCGGAGCTTGTTCAGGTAGATAGTAGTAAAACCACCTTTTTGAGTTTCGCTTTTTTAGCCGCAGCCAGCCAGGGACACTTCATAGAACCCTGGCATCAGCTTGCCGCTGCTATTTCCAGCGCCCATTCCACAGGAGTTGCCCAGGTGCTCAACCGGATTAGCCGCCTGGGTGGTTCATCTGGACACGACTCACTGACAGGATTTGCCAGTACGTTACTAAATGTGGGATACTTATGCGCGAATACAGCTAGCTGATATGGAACCAGGACAATGCAAGCGAAAGCCGAGGTTCCGCCCCTCAAGGTTTACACACTTGGACGCCTTGAGGTTTACAGAGGCGAAGAGCATATTGATGAATCGTCGTGGAAATGGCGCAAAGCCAAAGATATGTTGCTGCTGCTGTTACTTGCTCCGAATCATCGGATGCTAAAGGAAAAAGTGCTTGAGTGGTTGTGGCCCGAACAAGAACCTGCGAGGGCTTCGAACAATCTACATCGCACCCTTTTTGTTCTTCGGCGGATACTCCAACCGGATTTAGAAAAAGCTGCGGACTCTCATTATATCTGGTTTGAAGAGAACTGTTTGATTTTGAACAGCGACGCTATTGCTTTTATTGACTTTATAGAATTCGAAAGATTGATTCAATGGGGCTATCGACAAGGCAACAATTTGCATCATTTCGAGGATGCCTATGCCCTGTATCGCGGTGAATTTCTTCCTGACGATCTCTATGAAGCGTGGACAATTACCAAACGCAACAATCTGGAATCCACCTATCTACAGCTCATTAAACACCTGGCGAGAGGATATAAGAAACTGGCTGAATATACTAAAGCTATTGAGTTTTACCAGATTCTGGTCAATCTGGATTCAATTGACGAGGAAGTACATCGTGAGCTAATGCGTCTGTATACTCAAGTCGGTCAGCGCCATCGTGCATTGCAGCTATACAAAAAACTATGCGAAGAATTGTTAAACTCTTTTCATGCAACGCCTTCTCCTGAAACAGGTATATTATATGACGCTATCCTGAATAATCAGTTGCAATTTACAGAAATTGAGACTGTTCCTCCCACTGTAGCAAGCCCTTCTCAATTGGCCCCCACCATTCGGCAGACGACCATCATCGGACGCGACGCTGACAAACAGCAGTTGCACGAATTTATACAACAGGCCAAGCATGGACAGGGCACAGTCGTACTAGTGGAGGGCGAAGCGGGCATTGGCAAAACATGTCTGGTTGAAGAAGCTGCTAAACAGGCACAAGCTATTGGATTCCAGGTTATGTACGGACGTATCTACGAACAGGAAGGATCACTGCCCTATAGTCCCTTCATAGAAATCATTCGAGCATACCTGACTCCTCAATTACAGGAGCTATTGGCAAGGCAAAATAGATCTCTATTTCAAGCACTGGCCTACTTGTTGCCAGAATTAGGGGACGTTGCGCCACCGAACCAATCGGCGGTAGAGATGGGGCAAGCCCGTCAACATCTCTTTGACGCAATCTCGCTTGTATTTTTAAGACAGGCCCGTGAAAACCCCTTATTGTTTGTCCTTGAGGATATTCACCTTGCCAGTGAATCGACCTTGCAATTATTACACTACCTGGCACGCCACATCGCTAATGCACCGATCTTACTGGTTTGTACCATCCGCGAAGAAGCGATGCGGCGAGGCCAACCTATTAATCGATTCTATTTCGGATTGCAAAGTAACCAACTCGGACAACGATTGCATCTGCAAAGACTTTCGCGGGAAGACACAGAACTCCTCTGCGTGGCGCTGGTGGGCGATACCATATCCAGAGAACTGTGTCAGGCCATATACCAGCTTACTGAAGGAAATCCTTTTTTTATACGAGAGCTGGTATTCGCACTTATTCAGAACAGGCAAATTACGTTGCAGAGCAATGTATGGCAGCTAGATAGTTCAGCCGAGATACCCATTCCAGCAAATATACAGGTGGTAATCGGCTTACGCCTGGAACAGATGCGTCCTGAGGCGTACCAACTTGCGGAGATGGCGGCTGTTGTTGGAGAAGAATTCGAGCATGAACTTTTACAACTTGTAACGGATTGGCCCAATGAAAAAATACTGGATCTTCTGGATGATCTGTTCAATCTTGGAATTATTAAAGAATCAGGTGAGGGGTACAGGTTCA
>JAKEEQ010000068.1 GCA_022616515.1 Chloroflexota bacterium
AATTATGACACGATTGAATGGGAAGCAGGTAGTATCAGCGGCGGCAATGCGAACTGCATAATTAACCCCAATAATACGACAATCGAGCCACCTCGGGCCGGTTTTGGAGATGGCGCTACTGCTGCCACTGAACTGCCGGGGTCGGGTGATATACATGCCTTCCTGGACATTGATCCTACCACCGGACAGCCTAACAACCTCACTGGTTTAATCTACAACAGCCTCAACAGTTCCCAGCCCGGACGCTATCGCTGGTGTTTTGGCGTACCCTCCTGTCCGCCAGATGGGAATCCTGATGACTATAAAGTACGCTACAGCAATGAACTGGGTAATGGAAGTGATTGGTCACAAACTGAACTTGATTCGATTGCGGTAGCACTGAATAATGTTGCACTAGCGGAGGCGCAGATGTTATTAAACGTGTCTACCCAACAGGAAGCCTTTAACCGAGTTATGGCTGACGGCGATATTCCTGAGTATATCTACTTTTTCCGCGCCAATGATCCTGATGGTATCGTCACCGTGACCTATCTTGAAGGGGGTACGGCGGATACGCCGGTTAACTACGGTGCTTGCAAGACAATCCAGGGGAACAACGTGGAACCGGGAGCCAGACCTCGGACAATTATTTGTAATGGCACACAAACGGTTGATGAGTTTGCTATTGTTCATGAGCTTGGTCATGTTTTTAATAATCGAACGGCGAGTACAGTGGGCGACCTCGGCGACCTCTATGACGCTGTGGAAAGAACATCATTAGAACCGTGCCGAGACCGAGTAACTCGTGAGCCAACAGGAGTCTGTGTCCTAGATTTTGGCGAGCAACAACTTGTTGTAATGGGAAATGTCTTTGACAGTGACGGAAACCCTGTATGGAGTCGAGGAGATCGGGGCTGGGGAAGCGGCCCTAACGCCGACATAACCAATTTTCAACAACATCCACCTGGTCTATTTCCTAATGATAATTTGCAGACTCAAATCGACGAAGCAGCCGCTGATATGTTTCTTAACTGGACATATCGGAAGATAGACCCAAACAGTCCAATAACCTATGAAACGGCTCCTCTACCGGGCAATTGGCAGGGTTTCATCAATGCGTCATGGAGACCAGACCCGCAGAATCCGCACTATCAACAGAATAATCTGTGTGTGTCTGAGCTTACAGGTTGTATGGACGGAACTTATCCGGGTGATGCCCGTGATAGATGGATGAATGAACTGATGACCACTATTTTTGCCCAATCGCAATGGTAAGGAGAAATTGAATGAAAAATCTCTTGCGATCCCTATTGTTGGTAGTACTGACAATAACTCCTGTGTCTATGGTTTTTGCTCAAAGCAACAACGCGATCAGAGATATAAGATGGAATCCAGTTAATCAATATCTGGCTTTAGCTTATTCTGATGGCCTTGTTGAAGTAATTGATCAGGATACACAAACGGTTGTTTATCAACAACTGTATCTTGCCCCTTTGTACAGAGTGAGTTGGAATCCTGATGGAACACTGCTAGCTATCGCTACGGTAAACAGAGTAGTTGTCGTCAATGTTGGTACTGCTCAGGTAATCTATGATCTTGAAGGAAGCTCTCTAAGCGGGGTAGTTGATACGGAGGCGGGACCTCAACAGGAGGTAGTGTATTCACTCGATTGGAGTTCTGGAAATAAGCTGGCTACGATAACTACAAGTGGAGCTTTACGGTTTTGGGATATGACATCAGGCCAGATGATAGTCGAAACATTTGTGGGTCAGGCTGGCGGAATTACATGGCGAAACGATAATTCTGGTGTTTTAACGGTATCAGGAACTCGAATTGTCGAGATAAATGCACAATCTGGAACACAAACTCTCTGGCGATCTGATGGAGGGGGCGTAGATCAGTCTGCTTCGATTCAATGGAGTTCTGATGGAACATTGTTTGCAGTGGGAAGTATCTACGGTGAGTTAGCAGTTTGGGATGACTCATCTTCTTCGGGGCTTCCGGTGTCATATACATCGGACATTTTGCCCAGCATAATTAACATTGACTGGAATGCCGACGACTCTATGATTGCCACCGCCAGTTTGGATGGAACCGTCCGTATCTATGATTCCAGTACACTTGATGTCTTGCAAACATTTACTCAAAGTGATGTGGTTCGTGCTGTAACATGGAGTTCAGATGGGACGGAACTAGCATTCGGCGGTGCAACAGGCACGCTTGAAGTAAAGGCTCTGCCCATTGCTGATGCAGGCGAGGACCAGACGATTTTCATCAATCTGTTGATTCAAGGTCCATCCGGTCTGGGACGGGCAACCGTCACGCTGGATGGCACCGGCAGCAGTGACCCCGACGGCACGATTACCAGTTATGAATGGTATGAGAACGGCGTCCTGCTTGGCAGTGGGGCCACGTTGACCCGCACCTTCTTTGAAGGCACACATAACGTGACGCTGCTTGTCACCGACAACGATGGTCTAACCCGTTTGGATGGGGTGGTCATCACCGTCACCAAGATTCAGACGTAACCGAATTTGATAGTGGGGTATAGCAGACGCTGTGCCCCATATGATAACATTGCCAATTTTCAACAACATCCACCCGGCCCATTTCCTAACGATGATTTGCAGACTCAAATGGATGAAACCGTTGCGGATATGTTTCTTAATTGGGTTTACCGGAAGATAGACCCCAACAATCCGAGTACATATTATACAGCACCCCTGCCGGGTAATTGGAGCGGCTTTATCAACTCGACATGGATAGCAGATTCAGACAACCCTGATTACATACAAAACAACGCATGTGTAACTATGGTTGCTGGTTGTAAAGACGGAACCTATCCGGGCGATGTCAGGGATGAGTGGATGAACGATCAGATGACGACTATTTTTGCCCAAATGCAATGGTAAGGAGATCGACCATGAAAAAGTTATTCGGTTTGCTCTTTCTCACACTTACGATACTATCGCCTGTGCTTCAAACACAAGCGCAATCGAATGAGAATATCACTGACATCAAGTGGCATCCAACTGATAATGTGCTAGCCGTTGCCTACAGCAACGGCAACATTGAAGTTGTTGATCAAACTAACCAGACAATCACATTCCAGCAGGCGGTTCCACCTCCAGTTTATGAAATTGAATGGAGTCCAGATGGAACAAGACTAGCAACCAGTTCTGCCGAGAATATTCTGGTTTGGGACATTACAACCGGGCAACTAGTTGTCACGCTGAGCGGAAGTTCTTTTAGTGGCGATATAGCCACAGAAGCCGGAACCGTTCAAGAAGCTGTCTATGATATGGACTGGAATACAGCTAATCAGTTAGCCAGTATTGCCATCAGCGGCGAATTTCGCATCTGGAATATGAGCAACTCGCAACTAGTCGTTGAAGCATTTGTTAGTCAACCTGGTCAACTATCCTGGTTACCAGATAACTCAAGTTTGTTGACGACATCAGGCATCGTCATTGTAACAATTGATCCGACAAGTGGAGCAGAAGAACCCTGGGAAGAGAATGGAGGATTTTCGGATCCTGCATCAGCAATTATGTGGAGTGCCGATGGCTCGAAATTTGCCATTGGTAATGGGTTTGGAAGGGTGTCTATCTGGGATGGCAACACAGATGAATTCATTGATTCTACCCCAATAACGGACATCCCTGTTACAGACTTCGCGTGGTCGCCAGATGGGTCGACGATTGCAACGGCTAACGCCGATGGTGCAATTCATCTGTACAATACCGAGACTTTTACTCTTCAGCAAACACTGTTGCAGACTAACAGTGTTGCTGTAGCATGGAGTCCAGATGGGTCAGCATTGGCATATGAGGGAGCGACAGGTATGCTTGTGATAAAAGCTCTGCCCATCGCCGATGCGGGCGAAGACCAGACGATTTTCATTGGCCCATCTCCACAGGGTCGGATCAGTCCGAGTGCCAATGTCACGCTGGATGGCACGGGCAGCAGCGATCCCGATGGGACCATCGTCAGCTACGATTGGTATCAAAACGGGGTGCTGCTGGGTAGCGGACCAACCCTGATTCGCAGGTTCTTTGTAGGTCAGACGACCGTAACGCTGGTTGTTACCGACAATGACGGGCTGACCAGTTCGGATGAGGTGGTCATCACCGTTACGCAAATTCAATCCTGATAAAGTTCAAGTGGGGCATGGCTCAGGTCGTGCCCTTTCCTTGCTTCTGCCGCCCGGTTAACGTGAATTGGGCGGTGGCGGGAGCGGCGTTGTGGTTACATCCGGCGGCGCATTGATAGTCGGCAGCGGCATGATCACCGGGTCGCGCTGATTGGGCGGGCTAATGGCGGGAGTCGTCTGCGGCAAGAACGCCGGGGCAAAGGTCGGCGGCTCAATGAACAGCGTATAGCGAACACTCCAATAGCCCCATGTGCCGTTCACCCGCGCCCGCACACGCCAGAAATAGCGCCCCGGATTCAGCCATTGGCTCAAAATAATCGAGGTGAAACCGGTATTTTCGCGAATGTCAACGGTGCGCTCAGCAGCGACCTTGTTGTCAAACACAAAGATGCGATACGGGCTGGCTCCGCTGATTGATGTCCATGAAAAGTAGGGGAATCCATTTCCGGTGTGGCTCAGATGTGAGGGAGCCAGCGGCAGCGGGGCAGCGGGCACCGGCGCGAAAAATTTCACCTGTACCAGACGAATACCCGGTGAACTCGAATTGCGTATGCAGGCCGGGTCGATGCGCAGGCGTTTGATCGTGCCGTTCCAGTTCGGGTTTTGCGCCATGTCAAGTTTATAGGCAGCATCGGCTTCCCCGACCGGAGCAAAATCAACTCGCCGCGATTCGTCGAATGCGCTGTCGGTGGTACGCATCCAGTAGACCTGCGCACAGGCATCATTGCCCGTTCCCATTGTGATGCGCAGCGTGGGATATGACGCCGCATCAATGCCTAGCAGCGGGCTGACAATATACGGGTCCGAGCCAGTGACAGAAAATCCCACTCCGCCAAAAGGGTTGACCGTGCCGCCGCTGAGATTTTTGAGCGGCGTCCAGCCTTGCAGGCCATTGTCAAAATTCCATGTTGTGCCTGTGAAGGGGATGTTGTCGCTGCCAACGAGGCCCGAATTGTAGAAGGATTGCCCCGTGCAGCGCTGCAACCCATCCAGCAAGCGCGTCATGCAGCCCTCATACTGTTCGGGTTCTTCATTGATGGTCCAACCCCCAATATCGACGTTGTTCAACTCGACGCCATCGCCATTTTGCCACAGCGAGAAGTGGACATGCGGCCCGGTGGCAAATCCACCACAGCCGACCGCCTCTGAAATGGTCCCCAGCGGAGCGCCGCGCTGCACAGTTGCACCTTTCTGGGGAATCTCGTTGATGAGGTGGTAATAACTGGTAGACCAGCCGCCTGCATGGTCGATGCGGATATAATTCGGGCAGGATGGGGAACGATATACCACCCCATCTCGTGCGGCGCGGGCGATGCCGAAATCCGTGCCATCGCCAAAATCCAGCGAGTTCCAGGGCCGCGCACCGGAGCCAGTGTAAGCGTGCAGGCCGCCACCCATATACCAGCCCTCACCAACGGGATAGGGCAGGCCGAGTAAAGACGCGCCATTGCCGAATGTTGGTTCGGGCATCAATAGCGATCTTGCTTGCGGTGACATGAATTCCGCCGGGGCCGCCGACAGGTAGCGCGTAAAGAGCGGTGTCCCTTCAACACCAACCGTCCAGCCCGACGTATTGATTTCCGCCAGAAACAGAATCAGGCGCGGGGATTCATGAGTGTTTCCGGCGCGGATAATGGCATTGCCGAACGCCCAATTTCCCCGATATTGAACATCCGCGACCAGAATCTGGCGGTCTGCCGGGTCACCAAAACGGGCGATGACCGCCGCACGAACCAGCGACTCAAGATCGCCCTGCGCCTGCGATGGCTGCGAATCATGGATGAACACGAGGGACAGTATCAAAAGGAGCAGTAAAAATCTGCGCATGATCATCTTTCATAGCTAGTTGCATTCTATGTGTTAGTATAGTGATATGCTGCGTTAAGGGAAATAATTTTTTGTGAAAAACAGGCGGGTGACGCGACATCACCACGTCAAGTCGTAGGGATACGGCAGTGCTGTGTTCCATAGCTGTAAAGAAGATAAGGGCAATCTCAAAATGGCGGCATGACGCCCTCACCCCCGGCCCCTCTCCCACCAAGTCGCCCTGCGACGACCTGTGGGAGAGGGGAGGTCCGATCGCCAACACTCCCGTATTATCGCCTGTTTGTATTTGACACAGATTGTCAAAAAACGCCCCATTTTTGCCATCGGTTCCCCCTCTCCTGTGAGGCACGAACGGGGGAGGGGGTCAGGGGGTGGGGGAGTTTGCCTGCTTCTGAGGCCATTTTCTGCTTAACTTTACCGCTGTGGGACACGGCAGTGCCGTGTCCTCTGGTCTGCTTGATTAAGTTGATGAATCCAGTGTGTTAGCTGGCGGACGCCCCGTTGGGCGTCCCTACGAACGATTCCGATTTGCCGTTTCGCACCCTCTTGATTCTTGCGATGGCAAACACGGACTAAAACGTATCACCCACATCAAACAGCATCGCGCCGGATTTGATGCCGGAGAATTCGATGACGACGGTATCCTCGTAGGTGAACGCCTGTTTGATGTCGGTCACAATCGCCGGGAAGCCGAATTTGGGGTTGCCGGGGCTGTTCCCCTGCGGGCCAAAAATCAGATCGCCGCTGGCCCCCGGTTCGAGGATGGCGGCAATCGTCGCGGCGTCATCATCGTACACGGTCAGCGACCAGCGCCCATGCTGGATGCCGGGAATGCCTTCAAAATCGGAGGCTCCGACGGGCGTCACATCAATGACATCCACCGTGCGCTCGAATTCAAAGGTCATCCAATCGCCGGAAATCGTATTGCTATCGAATGTGATGTGCATGTTTTTGCCAGTATAATGGGACATATGAGACTCCTTCGCTTGTGTTCGATTCTGTATGCAGTTGGCCTTCTCACGTTCATCACGCTGATGCTCTTTGCGCGTCAGGAAGAGGTTCGCGCCCAGTGGCTGGCGTTTGTATCGCTGCGTGATGGGCAGTTCGATATTTACATGACCAATATTTACAGTGGAGAAATCCAGCGCATCACCAATACACCCGCCACAGAAACCAATGTGGTCTGGTCCCCTAATGCGAGTCACCTGCTCTTCACGCAGAATGCGGTCAGTGAATGGCGGGTAGCCAGCATTCACCGGCGTTCTAAAGTTGAATCGGTGCTGCTGCGTGACCGACGCTATATCAGCCGGGTATCGTGGTCTGGCGGCACGATTGCCTTTGATGAATACATCGATGGTGAGCAGTCGGATATTCTGGGGTTAGATGTGCGCACGTCACAACTCTATCCAATAACCGAAAACGATGTGACCGAGATTTATCCCGAATTCACCCCGGATGGCATCATCTATGCCGCCATTCTCGCCGAGGGAAGCGACGGCTACGGGTTGTATACCACCAACGGCGATGTCATCATCGAAAACGAATACAGCTACCTGAATCCCTCCGTGTCACCGGATGGGCAGTGGGTGGTGGCCTCGCGCTTTTTTCAACGTCGCTTCGAGCTGGTCAAAATCAATATGCACACCGGCGAAGAAATTCTGCTGGATGTGCCGCATTCCGATCCGAACCTGCCGCGCTGGTCACCGGATGGGCGCTGGGTTGCCTACGTAGCGTTCGCCAACAACAACTTCGACATTTTTATCACAGATGGCACACAGATAAGGCAAGTCACAGACCATCCGCTGTGGGACAGTTCCCCGGCGTGGATGCCCGTTGTGGATTTAGAGTGGCATATGGAACGGTTGGCGGGAGGAGTCATGCTGCTGGTGGGCCTTCAGGTGCTGATGGCGGTATGGCGTCCCTATGAAAACCCACGTCTCCCGTAGGGACCCAGCACTGCTGTGTCCGCCGCCGTAAATGCCAGTGCGAGAGCCGGGCATGGTTGGGACGCAGCAACGACTCCGCCAGCATCGCCCACGATTAAAATCATGGGCTGAGAAAGGCCAAATCCACTGAAGGGATTTTGAAGTGCCTTTAGCGCACTTTGGTTTGCTTAGCCGGGGAATTTATTCTCCGGCGCATCGTTTCAGCAGTTTCCAATTGGTGGTAATGATAAACGTCCTGCGGCGGAAGCGGCGTATTTTTAGATCATTCTTCTGTGGCGGAGGTTGGTAATTGCAGCCACGCCGAAAATCAGCGTTGCGCCGATTGCTAGGGTTTCGGGGTGCCAATTGAGGTCGGTGGGTGGGACTACGTGAGGATTTGTGTCATAAAATGGACTGTTTGTTAGCTGCTTTTTTTCGTGTGTAACTTGGTTATAGCGAACAAGGTTGCCCTGTATGTTTGGCGCGAGATCCTCAAAGACCAGCCAATCTTGATACCACTCCGATGGATACCAAGGGATGTTTGGAAAAGATTCAACCTCACTGCCGTCATTCCGCATTCTGAGCACCTCTCCTTGCTCGTCAGCGAAATACAACCACTCACCGCTAGAATCCCAACCAACGAGTCCTTCGCCTGTGTTGACTGTTCGGGTCAGATTTTGAATCTCTGTACCATCCGACCGCATTTTAAACACATCAACTTGATCATAGTCCCTGTACGCAATCCATTTCCCATTGGGTGACCATGCTGCTTGACTGGCCCATCCCTCTAATTCATACTGTTGAAAACCCGTCAAATCTTGACGAATCCGAAACAAGCCCAGTGTACCGTCTATTTCACCTGAAAATAGTAGCCACTCACCATCCGGTGACCACTGAGGTTCGAATTCGATCACCGTTGGCAGGTCGGGTTTTTGCCATTCGCCAGTGTTGATACTGAAGATTGTGAGCTTACTATCCACTGTCATTGCAATTTGTTTACTATCGGGTGACCATGTTGGCTCTGCTGCCTTTGTGGTAAGTTGATGTGTCTCGGAGAGAATGTAACTACTCAGATTCAACTCATCTTTAGAACGCGGATACCAGAGAAGCCATTTTCCATTCGGGGATGTGTTCACGAATATAATGTCTTTCAGGGGTAATGCCTCAACTCGGCTGCCATCCCAACTTACACGATACAATTGTGTTGCTCGCTCAAAGTAAATCCAAATAATTGGAGTCTCTCGCCGTGCCACTGCCAGCACGCCAACCAGCACCAGCAGCCAGACGCTACTCAGTAATATGAACCGGCGCATCTCCGAAAACCCGCATGGCTGTGTTGATTTGCTGGATGAAAGGCCGCCCGTTTTCCATCGGGTCCAGCCGTGACTTGATAACCTCCAGTTCATGCCAATCGCGTTTGGCGATGTAGATGAAGGCCCAACTCAGCAGCGCCTCTTCGGGATTGCCTGCCCGGTTAGCATACACCGACGCCCGGTAGAAGTTGTATTTGGCCTGATCAACATTCCCGGCAGCCAGATAGTGTGCACCGAGTATCCAGCGGGCGCGGGATTTGGCAATGTCCTCCTGCATGAGTTCTTTGGCGAGGCGAACACACACCTTCGCGGCATCAAGACCCATCGCCTTCTGATCGGGGGTGATCTTCAGGCCAATTTCATCCCAGCCGGGCCATGTAAACGAGGCCACATTGTAGGCGATGGCTTTGGCGACCTTGCGCACTTCATCGTCATCGTGAGACAGTCCATACTGGATGGCGGCGCGGCCCATCGTGATGACGTTGTGGAGGTCTTTTTCCTGCCAGTACAACAGACGGACCAGTTCGCTGAAATTCTTGATAACAACGACTGGATTTTTCTCCTCAAGGAGGTGTTCAACGGCGGCGAAGGTGTCCTTGCTTTTAATCAGGTAGACTGCTTTATTCAACATGCGCATAAGTCCCGTGCGTGTAGATGCATTACCCCATCATCACTTGAAATTGATTTTTACGCAAGGACATCCGCCGATTTTGTTAAGCGAGATGTAATCTGCCGAGGAATATCAATCACTTCCCCCTTTGTCCTTCGGACATTTCCCCCATAAATGGGGGAACAGTGATTCGTGGCGTTATAAGTTCCCCGTCCATTTCTCCCCATTTATGGGGAGATGTCGCGCCAGCGACAGAGGGGATAGGAGGTGTGCACAGCAGCTACCCGCCCATCACATAGCGCCGCGCCTCAAAGGCTGACCAGAAGGGAATCGCCAGCGCCATCGGAATGAAAATGCACAGGCCAATCACCGTGATAGCGGCAATAACAAACCCTACTGTCGCAAAGATCCACCAGCCAATCAGGGAGAGAACCCCGCGCTGAATGTTGCCCGCCAGGATATGCCCAATTCCCAGAAAGCCAAACCACGCCGCGATCAATTCCACAATGAACACAACATTCGGGTCGGCGGTTGTGGTGCGTTGATAATTGACTACCGGAATCTGCTGCTGGTAGATGTGGGCTTGCGGCTGGGGCGGCGCATAACCATACTGCTGGCCCCCATATGAAGGATTGTTGGGTACATTCGCTCTGGGGTCAAACTGCTGGATCAAGCGCCCGATGTCTGCATCCAGTGTCGTGCTGGAAATTCTGATGACGCGCTGGCGGGTTAATTCGTGCAGTGTCACGGGCAGTTCGGCTGTCGATGGCATGGCTGCGCCATCCAGCAGCAGCGGGATCACCTGTGTGCTTGGCTCAAACAGGGCGGTGTTGAGCGCGACCACATCCGAGTCGGTATAATCCTTGGCCCAATCACCCGACAGCCAATCGCGATCAATGAGGACCAGCAGGACATCCGCCTGCATCACGGCCTCAATCACGACATTCTCCCCTTCGGTGTTGTAGTTAATCAGCGATTCGGTCCCGGCGATAACGTTGTTGGGGCCGAACGCTGCGGTCAGGATGTTCTGAATGCGCCGTGCGGTATCGCCCGTGCTAAATTTGCGATAACTCAGGATAATTTTCATTCGCGCAATTTCTCCGTTTTATGGTGTTAATAATTTATACGCGATGGTGAGCGCTAAGTTGCGGGTGTATGAACGACTTGTCATCGACTCTAGATTCGGTTCCCTTGTCTGCGGCGGACTTGTTCGTAGTCCCCATTTGACAGAGCGTGCCGCCGTGAATAGACTCAAGCTTGTGGAGGGATGTGAAATGGCAAAGCTATTTATCAGCTACACCCGACGCCGTGATGCCGACAGCAAGTTCGCCAACAATCTGCGCAACTGGCTTATCGAGCAGGGCCACGCCCCGTGGATGGATGTCTATAACATTCCGGCGGGCGCAAATTGGGATGATGAGATTGACAAGGCACTGCATGCCGGGGATGCGGTGTTGGGCGTGGTCTCCAGTTCCAGCGTCGACTCGGATAATGTCAAAAATGAATGGGCCAGTGCGCAAGATGATGACCGCCTCGAATTGTATTTGCTGCGCATCGAGGACTGCGAAATCCCCTATCGCTTCTACCGCATGGATTACATCGACTTCACCAAAGAGCCACAGGCCGGGTGGACGCGCTTACAAACCACCCTCAGCCAGCGTTTTCCCGCACCAGGAAAGCAGCAACCGGGGGTAGGTAAGCCGAAGTCTGCCAAATCCCGCAACTTGCTCATGAATCCCATCATGTGGGCGGCGGTTGGCGGGACGACCCTGCTCGTCATTGTGCTTATTGTGATTGCTGTGCTGTCGAATGGCAACAATAATGGTGGTGGCTCGGCAGCGGACAATGCTGAGTCCTTCGTAGCCAACTTCTTCAGCAGCGATATTGATGGCGCTCTCACCTATGTTTGCGCCGAACAAGACAACAATACTCGCGCCGTCCATCAAACTCTCAACGATACGTTGTTCTTCTCCGGTCTTACCGTTACCGCGCAAAATATACAGTGTTCGGAACAGGGTGCAAATCAAGTACAGTGCAATTACACACTCGTATACAGCTCCGGGATAAATGAGCCGGTGGTGGTTCAG
>JAKEEQ010000069.1 GCA_022616515.1 Chloroflexota bacterium
ACACCCAGCTTCGCAGACACCGGCAATCGCTGTTCAATTTCATCGCTGACCTGTGTATTTTCTTGAAGTTGTGCAAGGTTCAGCGATGGACCAAAGTCAAGCTGGGCCGCATTCCACATATAGCCCCAGAACTGCGAGTCCAAGGGGTCAAGAATGGTAGAATTGGTAACTTCGTTTAAAAGATTACCGCGAACTGCGTTGAATGTCTCGCACGAATCGCGATTAGCAACGAGTGACCAGCCGGGCGGATTTTTATACAGTTTGCAGTCTTCCTTGAGGTTGCCAAGGGTCTCGGTGGTATTCCCGAATACGATATTCTGGGTGGCATCTGACGACAGCGCAGCAGGTGCTCCGGCAGCCAGTGAAGGAATACCTGCCGTCGCGCCGAAAATCAGGCTCGCATTGGTGGCAGCATTAACGGTATCCGCACTTTGCCAGTCACGATAGGGGAATTCTTTATACTCAATGTATTCACCGGTAGCCTCATCCCAGCGGACCAGATCGTATGAACGATAGAGGCTTATCCCAGAATTTTCATATTCTTCATAGCCGCCTGTGACAATTTCACCGAAGCCGCCCTTAGCATAGGCTTGTTCGCCCCACGCGGTATCATTACCCTTACCATCATTTGGGCCATTGAAAAATACGGATTTGTTCAGCCCGTAACGCTGCTCAAGTTGAGCACGAACGTTCGCGGGCATGCGACGTTGATTGGCCGTATCAAAAGGGCCACCCGGTAACGCTTGCGATAGGCCAAATGTCACCACCGCAATCGCAAAGATGACTGGAATGGCCGCCATCGTGCGGCGCACGAGAAACTTTAACATGCTCATGCCACCTAAAGCACCTATGATGGCGTCAATTGTGTTTGTTATTACCTTCATCATTAACCTCCAAAAATTTCACTTGGGGTTGCACTATCGCTGCCAGATACAGCTTCAGCAGGCCGCAGGCGAGACTGGAGCGCCCATCCGACTAAATCCTCGCCAGTATCGCGATTACGACAGGTGATTTGATAGTAGACACGCAGGATGTCAGCCTGTTCGAGAGGAGTGTAATTGTTGATGGTAGCCTGAGTACCCAACTCGCACGCTCCAATCGTGCCGCGTGCACCGGCAACCGTCTGTGGTACTTCCGACAGATAAAAAGCAGCTTCATTTCCGGTTCCGACAACACCTGCTTCGGTAATCGCTACAATATCGTCACTCTGAAAATCTGCCGTTATGAGCGCATAGAACTCGCTCAACCAGCCAGTATTTTCGCCACAGGTCACCTGATAGAAGAACTGCTCATTTCGGATTGACGCATCCAGAATTGGTGCAATTGTAAAATTCTCACATTGCCCGACCGTGGGGTTGTCATCAGACGGGTTGCCCGGATTTTCAGTGATAGGTGCCGTGAGTACAACTTCCTCATCGCCTTCTTCACCACCTTCATCCACCGGGGCCTCCGTATCTTCGGCAGCCCCTTCACCTTCGGCGGGTTCCTCGTCAAGTTGTGGTACTTCAATGAGCAGCAGGGTGTTTGGTAAAAACGGAAGGGCGTTTAATGCTTCTTGAGTTGTCCAGCCTTCTTCACCGTTGCATGATAGTAGATAATAGGCGGTTTCTTCTACCAACTCCAAACCTTCGGTTATCGCGATGGAATCGCCCGGACATTCGCTGACGACATCGCCTCCACCCGGAGCACTGGTTAATGTAATACTTTCAACTTCTGGAGATACCAAACCAATGCCACCGTGACCGGGCAAAACCAGCGGACCAAAAAGGCGTATACCTTCCACCCAGCCAATGCCACCTGAGCAGCGAACCTGATACCATATCTTGCCGGATTCGGGTACCGAAATGGCGATGACACCAACATCTTCGCCCACCTGACATTGTACGGTAGCTGGACCAAATACGGGCGGTTGCGAATTGTGAATCCCAAACATGCCAGTGGTAATCGGATTTCCATTGGCGTCAATTGGCAATGTCAGGGCGTTTTGCCCCGTCCGTATTTCAATTGGACCCTCTAGATTATCCTGCTTTGTCCACCCTACCGATCCTCTACAAGTCACAAGATAATAAATTTCTGTCTCACTTTTATGACCTGCATACAGAACTTCCAACTCATCGTCGAACACGCAATTGCCACTGCTGTTGGTAAGTGTGGAATTGACTGGTTCTGGATGATCGGCGACATACAAGAACGGTTGTGGGACGGTCTGTTTGCTACGTGGAGCAATGACGGTGTCACCAACCTTAAATAAGGCTGTGCTATCTGTTCCCGGCGTTGGGAGGAATGTTGGACTCGGTGGGGGTTGGGTAAGTTCATTAGGCCACACCGGGCTGTCTGAATAACACGCCAGGGCTGCTAGCACAAGCACCGAGAGCACAAGCATCGGTTTTACAAATGAATTTCTTAGCACTTTAAGCATACTCCTGAGACTTCAAAATCTCTAAATTATCTCATTAATCAGCCTGCTCACTAGAATTATCATCTAATAAGCAGGCTGGTTTCATTTTGCGCAGAATTTCGTACTAACTCTGACCACGCAGGCGTGGGTCCAGTGCATCGCGCAGCCCATCGCCAAAGAAGTTAAAGGCGAGGGTCAAAAGGACGAGTGCTAGGCCGGGCACAATCACAAGATGTTGGTTGGATGTTAACCCTCCCTGAGATTGTACGTCACTAATCATCTGCCCCCAGCTTGGGGTTCCGGGCTGGACTCCGAGACCGATAAAACTGAGGAAGGCTTCAGTGAAGATATATCCGGGAACAGCTAGAGCCTCGACAACAATTAGCGGACCGATAATGTTTGGCAACAGATGCACAAAGATAATTCGACGATCACTGGCACCAACAGCGCGGGCCGCTTCAACGAATTCCTTCTCGCGATAGGACAGGACTTGGCCGCGTGCAAGACGTGCCATACCAATCCAGCTCAGCATACCGAGGGCAAAAAACAGGAATAAGAGGCCCCCCAAACTTTTGTTGAGATCGACGATGGACCCGATAAACCCACCGGCATCATCATACTCCCTGGCTATACCCCGGAAGAAAACCTGTAGCAAAATGATGATCACCAGAATGGGAATGCCATACAGAAAGTCGATGATACGCATCATGATGTTATCGACACGACCACCGTAGTATCCGGATGTAACACCGTAAACGATTCCGGCAAGCAAGCTGACAGTGGCTCCAACCACCGCCACAGCTAACGAGACCTGTGCGCCGTAAATGGTTTGCGTCATGATGTCTTTACCCTGCTCGCCACCACCCAGCACATAACACCACTGGCGTTGTTCGAGATCGGGTGTTTCTGCAACACACTGAACAGGAAATCTAGAACGTGTTTCGACGTCCAGAACGGCACACCACGGCTCCCCCTGGTCGAGGTTATCGCGAGCACAGGTGCCCGGATCGGCAAAGAAGTCCGTGCTCTGCCAACCAACTGGATTAATGGTGTGGGCAGCACGGTAACCACGTGAGTGGTCAAGGATACCAAAGCTCGTCCACAGATTGGCGGTAATAGCCAGAAAGAAAAATGCCAGAATCACGAAGAACCCGACAATTGCCAATCTGTTGCGTTTGAACTGCCGAAAAGCATCGCCCAGCGGCGTGGTTCGCTGCTCGGAGATGCCCTCTTGGGCATTCAGGTCAATTGGCTTGGAATTCTCAGTCATTTAGTTTTAGGTTCGGGTACTCCGTCGCTTACAACAGAGTGGCGAACCTCCTCCTTTCTAAAGATGAATGTCTCAAGTGGCGGAGAGGATTTGCGTTACCGCTGGCTCCTCTCCAGGCCATCTCCCCGTTAAGGGGTAAAGTCCTCCTCGCCCATGTTATCCAGTGGTTTTGTATCCACACAACACTGGCTTAGACCCTCAACCTGTTTAATCGTGCGGCGCAGTGGTCGGAGCTGGAGCGTCACCCCGACGTGCCTATATATTCACTGGTAACGTAGTCGTTGCCCTTCGGCGTGACTCGGGCTGGTCAACATGAGCATGTGTCCCATGCTCCGCAGCAAGCTGCGGGGTCGTTGACTGACTATCTACTCCTAAACAATACTGTTCATAGGCAGTTTATTTCCTAAGTAACACGATGACAGGCGACCCAGTGACCAGGTTGAATCTCAATCAGTTCAGGCTCCAGGTCAAAACATACATCCACCGCCACCGGGCAACGAGTATTGAAGTTGCAGCCGACAGGTGGGTTGGCAGGGCTGGGTAGCTCGCCTTTCAGAATAATACGCTGGCGATTCGCTTCTACTTCAGGATCGGGTACTGGTACGGCTGATAGCAGCGCCTGCGTATAGGGATGCAGCGGGTTGGTGTACAGTTCTTCCGTTTCCGCCAGTTCGACAATTTTACCAAGATACATTACAGCAACACGATCACAGATATGACGAACCATGCTCAAGTCATGGGCGATGAACAGATAGGTGAGACCAAGTTCATCCTGAAGGTCTTGAAGCAGGTTGACCACCTGTGCTTGAATGGATACATCGAGTGCTGAGATGGGTTCGTCAGCCACAATAAATGATGGGTTAAGCGCTAGCGCCCGTGCAACCCCAATACGCTGGCGCTGACCACCAGAGAATTCATGTGGATAGCGGTTGGCAAAGTAAGGATTTAGCCCCACACGTTCCAGGAGTTCTTCCACTTTCTTTTGCCGTTCTTTGTCCGTGCCGATACCATGCACCAACAGGGGTTCTGCGACAATGCGGCTGATGGTCATTCGGGGGTTGAGGGAGGCGTAGGGGTCCTGGAAGATAATCTGCATTTCACGACGCATATGTCGAAGACCGCGACCCTTGAGTGTGGTGAGTTCCGTTCCCTCATATTCCACTGTACCTTCGGTGGCACGGTGAAGTTGCAAAATCGTTCGTCCAGTGGTGGACTTGCCGCAACCACTCTCGCCCACCAGCCCAAGTGTCTCGCCACGATAAATATCAAAATCCAGGCCGTCAACGGCCTTAACAGCGGCAACTTCTCTCTGGAAAATCAAGCCGCTGGTAATTGGAAAATGTTTCTTAAGGCCGCGTACCTTTACAAGTACATCACCTCTTGCTCTTGCACTTCTGCTTTCTTGTACAGCCTCGCTTGGCGTAATACTTCCCATTTGATCTTGCCGGTGGTCCCTTCAGGACAGCGACCAGCACAACTCCTTTCTAGTTCCGCTCTATTAAGACGCTACTACTGCATCTGGATTGGTTTGTTCGGCAGTGCGAACATCAACCCAACACGCCACAAGATGGTCTGGATGTCCGTCCTCCACAGGCAACAGCGGCGGATTTTCCGCACATTTGTCAATCACAAATGG
This sequence comes from Chloroflexota bacterium, assembly GCA_022616515.1. Lineage (GTDB taxonomy): Bacteria > Chloroflexota > Anaerolineae > Aggregatilineales > J027 > JAKEEQ01. The sequence continues at coordinate 5,305 of JAKEEQ010000069.1, forward strand.
ACAGCGCGGAACAAAAGGACATCCGGTGGGTTTATCCCGCAAATCAGGCGGAGAACCCTTAATAGAAATGAGGTGCTGATTTTTAAGGTCCAGACGAGGGAGCGACCCTATCAGACCTAAAGTATAGGGATGGCGCGTATCTTTAAACAGGTCATGAACAGGGGCACGCTCCACGATGAAGCCAGCGTACATTACCTGAACTGTGTCGGCAAGGCTTGCCACAACGCCGAGGTCATGGGAAATCCAGATCATTGCCATGCCGATTTTATCGCGCAACCGACGCACAAGGTCCAGAATTTGTGCTTGAATGGTGACATCAAGGGCTGTCGTGGGTTCGTCCGCGATAAGCAGTTGGGGATTACAAGAAAGGCCCATTGCGATCATTGCCCGCTGGCGCATGCCACCTGAAAATTGATGGGGGTAATCATCAAGGCGGCGATCTGCCATTGGGATGCCCACTATCGACAGCAGTTCAGCAGCACGATTGCGGGCTTGTTCATTATCCATACCGAGATGTAGTTTGAGAGCCTCGGTAATTTGACGACCAATCGTAAGCACCGGGTTCAGAGAGGTCATGGGGT
>JAKEEQ010000070.1 GCA_022616515.1 Chloroflexota bacterium
AATTATGACACGATTGAATGGGAAGCAGGTAGTATCAGCGGCGGCAATGCGAACTGCATAATTAACCCCAATAATACGACAATCGAGCCACCTCGGGCCGGATTTGGAGATGGCGCTACTGCTGCCACTGAACTGCTTGGATCGGGGGTGGCAGGCGCATTTCTCGACACCAACCCAACCGGCTTAATCCATAACAGTCTCAACAGTTCCCAACTCGGACGGTATCGCTGGTGTTTTGGCGTACCCTCCTGTCCGCCTGACAATCCGCCGCCGACTACGCTTGCTGATTACGGAATACAGTTGATATCGGATCCCGGCGTACAATGGACTTCTACAGAAGAGCTTACCATTCTCCAAGCGGCGGAAGATGTTACCGAAGCATATAGTACGCATTTTCTCATGCCGAACGAACCTGCTACTTTTAAACAAATTATGATTATCCCTGAAAGGAGCACTATCAATTTTAAGAAAACTCAGGTCACTGGGTCTGGATGCGAAACAAACAATAATGTTAGTGCTCCCTTACAGGCTGAAGTGACTTGCCTTAGTGATACTATCTTGACCAAGTACACTGTTGTTCATGAGTTAGGGCATGTGTTTGTTGGGAGAACAGGGGGTTACACAACCGGACAGAATAGCTTTTTCGGGCGAGTCCAGCAACCAATTGATCTTGATGTTGTTGATCCAAATAATCCTACTGATCCGAAAATTGGTGCTATCTACGACAACACGGGTGTATCTGTATTACTTGGAGCATTCAAAGATTCACTAGGCAATGAGGACTGGGTACGGGGTATAAGAGGATGGGGTAGTTGGGCAAGCCCGCTACCTAACCCAACTGACTTTCAACAAAATCCTCTTAATGCAGTTGATGCTAATGCTACCCAAGCTATCAAAGAAAAGGAGAGGGATGAAGGTGCTGCCGATATGTTCTTAAACTGGGTTTATTCCACAATTTCTCCAGCAGGATTTCGTAACGTTAACTGGGGATCGGCTGTATGTCATGTTCCATTTGAGTCTTTACCAGAATCATGTAACGATGACACCCTTCCTGGAGACCATCGGCTAAGTTGGATGAACACAACTATGACCGATCTATTAAGTGTAATCAATCCGTAGATTAAGGAGAATATCATGAAGTGGCTTCGACTAAGACTTGGTATATTGTTTATCAGTCTAGCGGTACTTATAGCAGTTCCTGGCATATCTGCTCAAGGCTTGCCATCACCTACTATATTGGATGTTTCATGGAGTCCTGATAGTAGCAAGCTGGCAATCGCTGGAACTGAGGGATTAAGCGTTGTGAACATTGCTAACGGGGAAACTCTGCCGGGCTTTGATACTTCTGCTGCCCCAATTTATACAGTGGCATGGAGTCCCGATAGCAGTCAATTAGCAAGTAGCGGGGAAGACAAATTGATCAACATCTGGAATGCCAATAATGGTATGTTATATACCACTCTGTCGAGTCCAGATTTCAGCGAGTTGGCTTATATGAGTTGGAGTCCTGATGGTACTAAACTGGCTAGAGTAGCCACGGCTGTCGATATAAATACATTACAAATTTGGGATATGGTTCAGTTTGAGCTAATCACGGAACTGAATGCAGGTCCGATAGCTGAAATGATATGGCTAGAAGATAATAACCATCTACTATTGGTTACAACCACGCGGGGTGTCCTAAAACTTAGTCTCTCCTCCCTACCAGTGGCTGGCAGTAATCTTATGCCTTATCACATAGGGCCAGATGAGCCAAGTGGTGCAATAGCCTTAAAACCCAATGGTACAACACTGGCAATTGGTTCATTCTATGAGCCAATCATCTATCTTTGGGATATTGTTAACAATCAGCAACTTGACAAGTTAGAAGGCCACACAGATTTTGTGACTGCAATGGATTGGCATCCAAGTGCCAATATCTTAGCCAGCGTGGCACTAGATGGGACTCTAAAGATGTGGGATACAACATCAGGCAACAATATTAGTACCACTGATATGGAAGTCAAATTTTACACGCTGGATTGGAGTCCAGATGGGACACATTTAGCCTATGGTGGTGAAACACCAGATGGACAGTCCGAGACTTTAATTATTGGTGAAGTTCCAGTTGCCGATGCGGGCGAGGACCAGACGATTTTCATTGGCCCATCTCCACAGGGTCGGATTGGACCGAGTGCCAATGTCACACTGGATGGCACGGGCAGCAGCGACCCTGACGGAACGATTACCAGCTATGACTGGTATCAAAACGGTGTACTGCTGGGTAGCGGGCCAACGTTGACCCGCCGGTTCTTTGTAGGTCAGACGACCGTAACCCTGGTTGTCACTGACAATGACGGCCTGACCAGTTCGGATGAGGTGATCATCACCGTTACGCAAATTCAATCCTGATAAGGCTCATCGTGGGGCATGGCAGCCGCTGTGCCCCACTCCTCAAGCGGTAGGAGTAACACCTTGACTGATAAAATGATTTGGGACGTATGCTGTCCGAAAAAATCTCTCGCCAGTCAATACCTTTTTGCTTAATCCGGGTATTTGATGGTCAGTTTGCGCTTGACTCGAACGCTAAATGACTGCTCCGGGTTTCCCTTAAGATATTCGGCAATCGGCAGCGGATAATAACCGAAATTGATCCTTATGATCGACTGGTTCTTCACAAAATCGACCCGGTCAATCACAACTTCAACCTCGCCATAGAAGTGATCCTCGTCGATAAAAATGGCTTCAGTTGCCTCAGCAATGCTCAATAACACCTTACCTTCAAAGTTAGGAATCGTGCTAGACCGGATACGGAAATTCCAGGGGATCGTCATCGCGTGACGTTCCTCCGTTTGCTTTGCGGCAAGCGTAATGTATTTGTCGAGGAGGGTCCGAAGGTCACTCATATACATTGAAGCCTCCTTAAGTTAAAAAAACCGGAGAGCATTATCACCCTCCGGTTTAACCTGAATTATCGTGGATTTGGTGGAGCGGGTATCGTCGGCACGGGTTCGGTTGGAACCTCTGTTGGAACGCCATCCTGTGGCAGTGGTGTCTCGGTCGGGATTTCCGTCGGTACTTCAGTTGGCCCATCCGGCGGGATGGTCGGAACTGGCGTCGCTGTGGCTGACTGCTCACTGAGTGCTTCAACAAACAGCGCATCGACCGCAATCACACCATCCGTGCTGTACAACCTGACAGTATGATTTCCGGCTCCAAGCCCGGTCAACAGCGTGATTGCACCGGCATTTCCGTCACCGGATGTCCGCAGTATTCGCCAGACAACCCCGTCAATCTCGATCATCATCGTACCCGCCGATGATTTCTCCATGTACAGGATTCCCAGTTGGTCGCCACTGAAATCGAGCGTCAGCGCGTCGCCAATTTGCCCGGTGCTGACGAGATACGCGCCGCTGCTGGCTGCCTCCGATTGATCAGTAAACCATGTGCCCGCATTGGTAACAGCGGCACTTTCTGCCTCCACTCGTATCATGCCGTCCATCGTCATGGTTGGCGGGTCAACGAACAACGTGAAGCGGATACTCCAGTAACTCCACACCCGATTGACACGTGCTCGAACCCGCCAAAAGAGACGGCCCGGATCCAGTGGCACGGTCAGAACCAGCGATGTTTGCGGGCCAGATGTATTCTGGCGAATATCAACTGTGCGAGTTGCCGCGTTCTTATCGTCAAACACAAATACACGATAACGACTGGCATCGGTAATGCCTGTCCATGTGAACGTGGGGAACGGATTCGTGGTGCGGCTGCGATGCGCTGGCGAGACGGGAACCGGACGTTCCAGCGGGCGGCACTTGAATTGACCAAGATTGATGCTTTCGAGGTCGCCTGTCGTTTCAGTCACCGTTAGATTATCCCATTTTTCCGGTCCATTGATGACATGAACACCCACAGCCACACCCGTTACCGGCGTATTGATACCCGCCGATGCCGTGATGTCAAATGGCCCTTCGCCTTCGGTGATCGTGACTTCTAGATTGGGATCATTACACACCGCCGATGCCATTAAGTCTGTCGCAACCATCGGACCCGCAATTACAAATGTCACGCCGTCGGCAAGATCGTTCACCGACGGTGCTGAGAGGGCGGTCGCTTCAAATGTGATTTCATTGGCTGCCATATCAAGATACTGCGTGTCAACGGCTGTCCATTCGCTGCCATCCCACCAGTACAATTGATGGTTGGCTTCGTCTGTTTCATCGGTGTAGGCCGCACGAATCGCTACCATATCAATATTACTACTATCGCTGATGCTGGCGTCCACAAAACTGGAAACTGGTGTTACCGAACTGCTGTACGGGTCACCAGCAAACTGTCCCAGACTAAGAACAGGCTCACCGCGTCCAATCTTGGTCGCAGCAACATCTAATCCTGCGTTGAAACCATCGTTGAAGGATGGCCCGATAGAAGCATTGGCAACACTGCTGGCTGTCGCGTCACTGTCGAAGTTAAGGTAGATCGTTGCCGGGTCGCTGTATGTCACACCATTCGCACCTGTGATATGGGCAAGAATGGTTGTGCGTGTAGTGCCTATCCCGGCGGTATAGGTAACGGTTGCAATACCGCTGCTATCAGTTAAGGCTGTCGCGCTGCTCAGGAAACCACTGCCGCTCAACTGATCGAAATTAACCGTGACCCCGGCTGGAACCGTTTGCCCGGAGATGTCATAGACTGTAGCAGTAATGGTGGCTACTTCCGTTTCGGCCAGCGCTAGATCATTGGTGTTGATTTCGACCCGGCCTATTGGCAGTGCGCCATTAGCAAGCTGCGGCACGAGAACCGCACTGGTCAAACCCGGTATATTGAGTGTCAGGTTTCCACCCGCCGCCGTAGCTGATGCCCCATTATTGAGCACATCGTAAAAGGTTCCGCTGCACGCTGGCGGCAGATTGGTAAGCATGACGTTGTTCGCGCCAGCATTGCGATTGAAAATGGCTATCGCACAATCCCCACCCTCCACACGCGCATACGAATACACATCTGTACCGTCGTCCGCCAAAAGTGTGACCACATCGCCCGTGCGCAGCACCGGATAGCTGTTGCGTGTCGCGCCCAGAATAGCGTAGTGATCGCGTAGATCATCCCGATACGAGTCCATTGGTGGCACTGGCCCATCAACACTATCGAATTCATAAGTGCCGCTGCCAGCCCATGTGTTGTATTGGTCCTCACTATCAGGATTCCAGGGGAACGTATGGCGGTTGTAGGGGTCGTCCTGGAAACTGCCCAGCGCATCATATCCGGCACCCCACAGTGAGTATCCACCCCAATCAACCGCACCAAGTCCTGCTTCATCACCATAATAAATAGTGGGCGCACCTGGATAAGTAAACTGTAGGGCCGCCATCATTTTGAGTTTTTCAATGGCTGTGTTCAGGTCCGTTGACTGCTGGCGCAGGACGAACAACGCCCGGTTGGTATCGTGCGAACCCATCAGGTTCATCATCACGTACCATGCTTCCGGCGGGTAATCTTCCCGGATTGATCCCAACACATAATCAAACTCACTCGGCGAAAGCTGCCACATCGTCTGATCGCCATTGTTGTCGTTGTCGGTCCACGTGGCGTCGACAAGGAAACCGAGCACGGCTTTGCGATAACGATAATTCATTGTCGAGTCAAGCTCGTTGCCCAGCAGCCACGGCTGTGTCTCATACCAGATTTCGCCGTAGAGTGGGCCAATCAAACCGTCATTAGTCTTCATCTGCGTGCGAAATTGCTGCCAGAAATCGTGTGGGATTTCATTTGCAACATCGAAACGCCAGCCGTCCACGCCGAGGCCATACCAGTACTGCACGACACCCGGCAGCGAATTGAAGCCGTTGTCGCCGTCGTTATCGACATCAAACACAAAGTCACGAACGCTGTTCCCGGCGATGTAATCACGCAGAATGGGCAGGCTGTCAAACCCAAACCATGACTCGTAGCTGCGCCCACCGTAGCATGGACCCATGCCATCGTCGATGAGATCAAAGAAACTGGCAAACGGCGATCCTGCCGCTTCACACGCGCCAGAACTGTCATTCCCGGTGACCGGATTACCGTTCACATCCCAGCGGTTGTAGCGGTCAAAATACACCGAGTCCGACCCGGTGTGGTTAAAGACACCATCCACGATAATCTTGATGCCGCGTGCTTCGGCTTCATCGGCGAAGGTTTCAAACAACGCATTATCACCGTAGCGCGGATTGATTTGCAGATAATCCGTTGTGTCATAACCATGATTCGACGGCGATGAGAAAATTGGATTGAGATAGATGGCTGTCACGCCGATGGATTGCAGATAATCCAGCTCATCCATAATCCCCTGCAAGTCCCCACCGAAGAAGTCGGCACTCCAATAATTGAAGTATGGACTCATTGCATCGCGTGGGTTAACCGGCGCTTCATTCCAGATGGCGTGTGTAAACGGCGCATTGCCGTACACATCATAACCCGCAGGCCACGCTTCATCATTGGCAGGGTTGCCATTGCGGAAGCGGTCGGGCATGATCTGGTAGATGACCGCATTTTCCGCCCACTCCGGGATGGTTGTGGCGAAATTGCTGTCATAGACTGTCATGGTAAAGGCGCTGTTGGCGTATTGTGAGGCCAGCCCGTCATCCACCATGATACCCGTGCCATTTTCGAAACGATCTTCATGGTCGAATTCGTTGTGGCTGTGGTTATCCACATACCAGTCTTCATCGGTTCCATCAATCAGGATGAACTTGTAATAAAGCTGGTTCTCAACAGCGGTGTCGCTGCCGGGTATGGTGGCCTCATAGTAGTCGTAGGTTGGGTCACTGCCGACTTTCGCCATGTTATAGGTGTGTGTGCCACCCGGCGTGTTGTATACCTGCAAAAACGCAAAGGTCAGGTCGTCAAGCGCCGTGCGCAGTTGGATTTGTACGGATGTTCCGGTTGAAACCGCGCCGAATGGTGATCGATAGTCAGGCTGGCGGGTGTCGTGCAAAACTTCCGCCCACTGAATGTTGTTATCACCAACCGGGAAATCACAGCTTGCCCCTTCACAGTCTGGAGCCGAACGAGATGTGTCAACATCGGTGTAATCCACATCATCAGCATGGTCCATGTCATCATTGGCGGCTTCCACGCGATAGTAGGTTGCATCACTCCAATTGAGGCCGCTGGCGCAGTAGGTGTTGCCACCTGACAACGTCATGGCGGCTGTATTGCCCGCCCCGATGATAATGTCACCGAGCTGGTCACTATAAAGCACGTTTACCTGACCGACACTGCTGTCGTCATCACCGCTATCAGTGCCCGTTTCAACAACATCCGCACAGACCTGATCGTTATTGTTGCCGAGACCGTCACCACCATCATTAAACACAACGCCGGTGATGTCCGGGCCACTGGTGTCGTCATCAATTACTAAATACGCATAGTCGTTGAAGGAGCAATCGCCCAATCCAACCGATTGACCGACGGCATTATCAGGATTGCCACTCATACATAGCGAACGAATCGTGCTGGAACTTTGATGCTCGGCAGTTAGCCAGTAGAACACGTCCATCGGGCGCAGCGGCGGAATCTGTCCCTGGAAAATGTCGTAATTGGAGGTTCGACCCTTCCAGTCGCCGCTGTAAGTGCCTACGGCGGACATAATCGCCATTTGCTCGCTGCCAATCCAGTAGCGAATAAACGGATATTGTCCATCATCCGTTAGTTCACCCGAATCGCCGATCATGTACATCGTCACCGAATCATCGTCATAAGCGAAAACATCGGCGGTGCCGCTCGGCAGCGGTGTCCCGTTGAACTGTACGCTTGAGAACGTGATGCCGCCGCCCAAACCCGGAACTTCTTCCTGATAGGCGTGATCCCCAGCACCCGCACAATCAGCAGCAATTCGTGAATTACACCCCGAATGATAGATGCTATCCCACACTGGCGGCGGGGCAGTTGAGGAAATGACCTGAATACGCCCCGTATTCACATTCAAGCGGAAGTAAACGATTTCGTTCGTTGAACTTGTGGCAAAGGCAACCGGCGCGGGCGTATTCGCTCTTGAATCGTTACCCCAGCCATCCGTTGAGCCTGTCACTACAATGTGACCCACATAGTTGCCGGGCGTCGCGATGTCGTAGCCAACTTCATAAACGCCGCCGCCAACATCCGACAGTGATCCCAGCGGATCACTGGTATTGTTGCCATTGAAATCCCCTACGGCGGTGAAACTCGTGCCGAGATTATCATCAGCATGCAGGATATTGGTTACTGGCACATAACCATCACCATAGATGTTCGTATCAAAGGTGAAGGTGATAGCCTGGTCAATAACTGTCGTATTGAGCCAAGAGTCCACGCCAAAGCCAGCAGGCCATGAGGCATTGGCCCAATCACACGCCTCAATGACTTTCCAGCTATAACGAGCGGGCGTTGCAATGGTGTAGGTCGCGGAATAGATGCCATCGCTGGCAACGGCGTCACCATTCGTCCCATCATCATGGAGCGGATTGGCAACCGCATCCCATTGACTCGGCGACTGCCAGTCCCCCGCCACACAGTAATCTGGCGTCGGCGGTGGGGCGGATTGAGTCTCGATCTTCACGCGACCTGTATTGAGGTCGAGCGTGACAATGACCTGTTCATTGGGAGCCGATGTTGCAAAATTGATGTTGGCCGCGTCTTTCGAGCGTCCCCCATCCGAACCGCCAAAGGCATCCCAACTGCCTGTCACTGTGACCTTTCCGCTGTAGTTTCCGGCAGTGTCGATGGTCCCCGTAAATTGGAAAATCCCGCCACTCATGTCCGTCATGGCGGTAGCTGGATCATTGTTAATCCAATCCCCGGCTGCCCCGGCTTCACTTTGCCAGTCACCGACCGCCGTAAAGGCCGTACCCGGACTGTCGTTGATGTTGAGGATGTTACTGGCGGGCAGGAAATCATCCGTATAGGTGTTGGTATCAAACGTAAACGTCACCGATTGGCTTGCCATTGATGTTATGAACCAGGAGTTCGGACCTGCGGGGAAGGTGGTTCCACTTCCCCAATCACAATCGTAGATAACTTTCCATTCATAATTGCCTGCCGTCGGTATTACAGTGGTGTACGAATAAATCCCATCGCCACCCACTGCATCACCATTCGTCCCGTCGTCGTAGAGTGGATTGGCCGCAGGATCCCATTGACTCGGCGATTGCCAGTTTCCTGCCACGCAGATTGTAGAAAACTGGAATTCTGGTGGACTTGCCTGTGAATCGAAGGCGGAAAATACGAAAAGAAGACACGCAAGGACAACCAGACGGAAGAAAAACTTCCGTAGTTGCTTGAGACTATACTGTTGTCTAAACATTGTTTCCTCAATAGTAAAAATAGTTTAATCAACGACTCAAAGTATAATTCGATTCATAAAAAAGACACACACAACTGTTGTAATTTTTAACCAAAAATCAGCCGGATTCAGGACAAATGTAACAATACAGATAGTCTGGCGAAGATAAAAAGCAAGTAATCTGTCTGAATCCCCTTAAAATGCCATTTTTGAGCCTTGTTTGCGACTGGATTTTAGGTGCGTTTTGCGGTACAATAGAACATATGATTTGATGCCCGCCGGGGTGTGGCATCTTTTTTTATGGTAATCGGTTCAGGAAAACGGCCCCTATGAGTTTGGAAACCACTATACGCCCTGTCAAAATCGCGGAAGAAATGCGCGATTCTTATCTTGATTACGCGATGAGCGTAATTGTCTCGCGTGCGCTGCCCGATGTACGAGATGGTCTGAAGCCTGTACATCGACGTATCCTGTACGCTCTACACGAAATGGGCGTTCGCTCTAACACTCCCTATCGTAAAAGTGCCCGTATTGTTGGTGAGGTGTTGGGTAAATACCATCCGCACGGTGATAGCGCCGTGTATGATGCGATGGCCCGCATGACGCAGGATTTTTCCATGCGCTACCAACTGATCGACGGGCAGGGTAACTTTGGGTCGATTGATGGCGATCCTCCCGCAGCTATGCGCTATACCGAAGCTCGGATGGCCCGCATTGCCGAAGAACTGCTGGCAGATATTAACGCCGACACCATTGACTTTTCCCCAAATTTTGATGGTTCACTCGAAGAACCAATTGTCATGCCAGCCCGTATCCCCAATTTGCTGCTTAACGGCAGCAGTGGTATCGCGGTCGGTATGGCAACCAACATCCCGCCCCACAACCTGCGTGAATTGGCAGCGGCGATTGATTATCTGCTGGATTTGATGATTGCCTTTGAGGGCACCGATGCCAAGTTGGATGACGCGGTTGTTGACGTTACTGTTGATAACCTGATGCAGTTCGTCAAAGGCCCGGATTTCCCAACAGGTGCTTTAATTGGCGGCGATGAACTCACCGAGGTCTACGCTACGGGCAAGGGCCGCATTATTTGCCGTGCCCGTATCCATGTTGAGGAAATGGACAACGACCGCTTCCGCCTTGTCGTCACCGAAATTCCCTATCAGTTGAACAAAACGTCCATTCTGGAAAAAATCGCCCAGCTTGCCAATGAAGGTCGGATGGAAGGCATCGCCACCCTGCGCGATGAATCTGACCGCGACGGTATGCGGGTGGTCATTGAACTGCGGCGCGGTGCGCAGCCTCTGACCATCATGAATCGTTTGTACAAATATACCCAGTTGCAGAGCACTTTTGGCGTGCAGATGCTAGCGTTGGTCAATCAAGAACCGCGCCTGCTGAGCCTCAAGAAAATGCTCGTGCACTGGATTTATCATCGCTATGAGGTCGTTCAGCGCCGCACCGAATACGAACTGCGCAACGCCAGAGCACGTGCCCATATCCTTGAAGGCTTGCTCAAGGCACTCGCCGATATTGACGAAATTATCCACACCATTCGCTTTGCCGACAGCGCCGACGATGCCCGTACCGCCTTGATGGAAAACTTTGATCTGTCACAGGAACAGGCCCAGGCCATCCTCGACCTGCAACTACGCCGTCTGGCCGCGCTGGAACAGCAGAAAATCCAGAAAGAATATGATGAACTTGTCGAATTGATTGGACAGTTAGAAGCCCTGCTGGCCGATCCGCGCAAAATCCTGACCCATATCCGCGATGACCTGCGCGAAATGGCGGAAAAATACGGTGATGATCGCAAATCCGAATATGACCCCGGCATCTCTGTGAGCTTTGACGAATCGCAGTTGGTCCGTGATGAAGAGGTGCTTATCAGCCTCACCAAGCGTGGCTACATTAAACGCACCCCGTCCAACATTTATCGCCAGCAGCGGCGCGGTGGTCGTGGGGCGCTGGGCATGGGTACCCGTGATGAAGATGTGGTCGAACATCTTTTCCGTGCCGGAACACTCGATCATCTGCTGTTCTTCACCAATTATGGTCGTGTTTTCAGTTTACGTACCTACGAACTGCCAGAATATGACAAGGCTGGACGTGGCCTCCTGATTGAAGGCACATTGCCCGTTGACCTTGGTGAAAAAGTGACAGCGGCTGTGGCCGTCCCCAGTTTCGATGACATGGATGGCTTTTTCACCATGTGTACCACCTACGGGCGCATCAAGCGCGTTGAGGTTAAGGCGTTCTCCAATGTCCGCTCGACGGGCATTATCGCCATGAATCTGGACGATGATGACAAGCTAAGCTGGGTGCGCCATACCAGCGGTCTCGATCATGTTATGATTGTCACCGAGATGGGACAGTCGATTCGCTTCCGTGAAACCGATGTGCGCGTCATGGGCCGGACCGCCGGTGGTGTCAACGCCATTCGCCTTGCCGATGGCGATAAGATCGCTTCGATGGACATCATCCGCGAAGAGGATGCTAATGCGGAACTGCTGATTGTTACCGAACGTGGTTATGGCAAGCGCACTCCCGTTGAAGAATTCAGAATTCAGGGACGTTATGGCTCCGGTATTCGTGCCATCAGCCGCGACCTGAGCAAGACCGGCCTCATTCTGGGATCGCGTGTCTTAAATCCAGAGGAAGACCCGGACTTGACCGTTATTACCCGGCATGGCGTGGCCTTGCGCACCCCCGTTGATAGCATCAGCATCTACGGGCGACAGGCGCGCGGCGTAAAAGTCATCCATCTTGATAAGGGCGATACAGTAGTAAGTATTGCGCTGGTCGTGGGCAAAACCGACACGTCAGATGAACGTGATGATGTCGAAGATTTTGCCGCGACCAATGGAGCCAACCTTGATTTCGCTTCTGCTGAAATCCCTGATGAACCCGACATTGATGAAGCCGTTTAGAGATTAGCCCGTAAACTCAAGGTGCTTTAGCTGCTCAGGGCAATTGCATATGGATTCAGATGAACTATCATGAGCCATAGAAAACTATTTTGCCTGATCCCAATAGCGTTTCTAAGGGTCACAAGAGTTCAGGCCATGCACTATTCCTGTCAAATGCAATTGCTCTGTTTATCCGCTTCAGATGGTTGCATTTATCTACCGCGTGTGATATATTCCATGATCTTGAAACAACCTACCGCTGGTGCAGTGGGAAGGTACACGCCTGTGGAGAGTGTGTCAGACGGCGCTGGCTGTTGTGCCACCCGCAATGCTCGCTGAAGCAGGAAATCCAATGTGTTGACGCTTGGGTAGCTCACAAAACGCAGGTTCTCAGTCAGATGGACCCGTGTATAATGTCAGGGTGGCAATCAAGCCACCCTGATTTTTAGTAAGCATGAGACCATTCAGCCCTTCTTTACGTATAAGCAAGAAGAAGTATTCATTTGAAGGAGAGATCCGTGGAGAATCAACCACGCGAAATACTCGAAGACGTTCCAAACGCACAGACCAATCCGTCAAAACAGTTTGGCAAATCGTTAAACGATGTTCCACATCCTAAGATCACAGCGAAAAGCGGCATTTTGAAAGAAGCAATTGAAACCATTCTGCTTGTTATCGCCATCTATGCTGTCGTGAATTTGAGCACAGCACGATTCGTGGTGGAAGGGCGTAGTATGGAGCCGAACTTCCATTCTGACGAGTTTATCATCGTTTCACGACTGGCCTATATCATTGGCGAGCCACAGCGCGGTGATGTCATTGTGTTCCACTATGACGAAGCCACCGGACGGGACTTCATCAAACGCATTATCGGACTGCCGGGCGATCTGGTTGAGATGCAAGATGGACTGGTTTATATCAACGGTGAGCCGATTGATGAACCCTATGTACAGGAACTGTGCCGCACTGTCACCTGTCGGGAGCGCGAGTGGCAGCTTGGCGAGGATGAGTATTTTGTGCTGGGCGACAACCGCAACGCCAGTCAGGACAGTCATGACTTTGGGCCAATTAAACGCGAACAGATTGTCGGTAAAGCCTGGGTGCGCTATTGGCCGCCGGGTAGCTGGGCCTTGATTGACGATCATCATGACTACGAACCACCGGAGAACTTGCCGGAACCAACGATAACGCCCACCGACTTGCCCGGAGACATTCCCGGTAACATCTAGGTCAATTCAAGGCTGGCTTTCGTCAGCCTTTTTTATTTCAGGAATATATATGAAATTTGTAAATCTACCCCTCTCCTGCCCTGAGTAACCCCATTACTATGATATGATTGAACTACATAGAAAGGGCAGTCAATGTCTAGTCTTCGAAACAATGTCAAGCTTGCCAGATCAGACCCAAAACCACAGGCATTTGAAACGTCTGACATTCGCCCCACCTTTAAACAGGCCCAATTGCTATTAGAGATACTTAGCGGGCAGCGCACCAGAGAAAATGCGCGGCTGCCTGACAAATTTCCGGTCATTTCGTTCTGGAGAAGGTAGATGTCACGTCTAAAGAAGGCTATCAGCCTTGCCAAATCCGGTCAAGCGGACCGTGCCGCCGAACTACTGCGCGAACTTGTACAGGAAAATCATGAAGATATTTATGCGTGGCTGTGGCTGGCGGAATGCACCACTGATACCGGCGAAGCCCGTTATGCAGCAAAACAGGTCCTTTCGCTGCGCCCCACCAACAGCCGGGCGTTACTGATTCTTGAGGAACTTGGCGAAGAGGATGGGACCCGTTTTATTCCGGTCTGGATGCGCCCCAAACGTAAGCGAGAAGACAACCGAATCTCCCGCATGTCACCCCGCAGCAAGTTATTGTTGTTTGGCGGGATTATCACGGGCATTATTGCGCTTGGGCTGGGGTTTGCCTATTTGACGGATTTCCCTAACGAGGCCGTTTCTGAAGCGGCGGTTGCCGAAGACATCGCAAGCGTCAAATCAGATGATGCCTCGATCACCGAATCTGAAGATTTCAGCGCAACATCTGGCGATGACGACGCTGTGTCTAAAATAGAACCCGTACCAGTGCCTGTGCGTACAGATAATGATGAACTTGACCCCGAAGCACTAACTATTCAATGGATACAGGATGTGGTAAGCGGCGAAGAGGAAGCCGACATTAGTTTTAGCTGCGACGATGACAGTCGCTCTGGCCTGCAAAGAACGCTTGAACCGTTCCTTGAACGTCTGGTTGAGTATGGCGTGCGCACTGCGCTACGCACACTTCAACTTGAGGCTGTGTTCGATGTCATTGAAGTCATTGACGCGGGGGCTGAATATGAGGTCGATGGTCGCCTCATTGTCGATGTTCTCGGTCAACGCATCGAATCACCTGAATTCAGCACCATTATCCGGTTTGTATCTGAGCAAGGAAAATGGGTTGTGTGTGAAGTAACGGGTAGCTGAGAGGACTGTATATGTTTGGAATTCGACTTGGGCGTATCGCTGGTATCGACATCTCGGTTGATTATACGCTGCTGCTGATCGGCTATTTCATTGTTACCGTAGTAAACGATATGTTGACAACGCGGCTGGGTTCCACCTCACCGGCCACCAATCTTATGCTGGGTGTTGTCGCAGCTCTCATCTTTTTTGCCTCCATTCTATGGCATGAATTAGCCCATGCGCTGGTCGCCCGACACTACAAAATCCGTGTGCGCCGTATCCTCTTGTATTTCATGGGCGGCAGTGCCGAAATCGAAGATGAACCATTAACCGCCTCCCAGGAATTTTTTCTCGCAGGTGTCGGGCCATTAAGCAGCATTATTCTCGGTGCGGTGTTGTGGATGGTTCATCTACCATTTGGGGGTGACACCGCTATTGGCGCAGTCTTGTTGTGGCTGGGCATTATGAATCTGATTCTTGCAGGGTTTAACATGATTCCGGCCTTTCCCCTCGACGGCGGACGTGTCGCACGGTCGATTTTCTGGGGCATGACCAATAATCATGTTACCAGCACTCGAATTGTCAGCATCATCACTCATGGCTTTGCGCTCCTGCTGATATTGTACGCTATGTTCCTCCTGACTTTGGGGCAGGTGGTCATGTTTATAATCAACGGGGGATTTGGCATTTTCCTGATTTTCGCCGCCCGCGCCCAATTACAAGAAGCCGGACGCCGCAATGTCCTGCGCGGTGTGCCTATAGGTTCGCTGGTTCGCGGTGCGGTCCCGGTCAAAGCTGAGTGGTCATTGGCCTATGCCGCCGACATCATTTCGCTCGGCAGTCCGATTAGTGCCTTGCCGGTTATGCGTGACGGGCAGATTGTTGGTGTGATCAGTATGGAGATACTGAGGGCCTATCCACGAGTTGGCTGGGGCAGCCTACGTGTGGAACAGGTCATGTACTCAATGGGATCCGTCCAGCAGATGCAGGCCAACACCGACATCTACGATGCCATCAAGGGCATGCGTAACAATCGTTTCGTGCTGGTGATGAACGATCAGCGTCCGCTCGGATTACTATCACAGGGGGATATTTTCGCCTACATCGAACGTCGTCTGGCTTCATAAAGCCATTGCACCCGATACAAAACCAAAATCCTTCCGATGCAGTTGGGTGTGTTTTTGCGGCGGACGCCATGTATGGCGTCCCTACGGGAATCGTGAATGATCGTAGGGACAGCATACATGCTGTCCGTCAAACCTACATCGTTCCGTTCGCCTGTCCCGCCAACGTCACATTAGGATGAGGAGTCTATGCTCGAAGTCGTTTGTCAGGGCGCACCCGACCTCAATCGCGCCAATGAAGATTCCTTTATTGCCTACGAGCAGAATGATCGCCAACCACGCTACGTTCTGGCGGCTATTGACGGGGCTACCTCGGTTGCCTTTTATGAGCCGCTCGTCGACTATTTGCGCCGCGAACGCAACGGCATTACCCCCGCCGCACTGGCCGCTTCCGTCACCCGCGATGCCATTCTCACCTATCTTGGCACATTTCCCAAACAAGAGGAAATCAATCCCCGCAATCTACTCCTCCACGCCAACAATCGCCTGCGCGATCTTCTGGATGATGTAGCGGTCGGCATTTTTGACGCGGAGTACATCCTGCACCACTTTCCCCACTACAACGACATCCTCTACGATCACCGCAAAATTCGATTGTTCCTACCCGCTGCCGCTGCCACGCTGGTCGTGATTGACACCAGTGTGCAAACGCTCTATTACGGCCAACTCGGTGATACAACGCTGGCCCTGTGTTATGCAGATGGCTCCGTAGAAATACCCGGTCGTGAAGCCACCCGCAGCTACGACTCAGCATTATTTGCCGCCGTTCAGCAGGTGAGCGCACGCGGCATGACAGTGATTGACGTGATTCAAAGCCCACTGATTCAAAGTCTCAACCACAACCATCGCATTTTTCACAACTTTGTCGATGATAACGGCCACACCGTTCCCGAACGCGGTGTCGGCGTCATCAACGGCCTGCCCGAACTTGAGGATTACATCAAGACTGGAGTTGTTTCCTTGCAGCATGTTGAAGCTGTCATGCTCATGAGCGACGGTTTTGAGTGGCCCGGCAACCCAACGGACCCCAAAGACAATCTTCAAGAACGGGTGCAGCGTATGTGGCAGTACATTCGGCAGCATGGCGTACACCGCTATCTAAAATTCTTGCGTGCCGAGGAACGCGCCGACCCCGACCGCGAAAAATATCCTCGCTTCAAGCTGCATGATGACGCAACAGGCATGGTTTTATACCTGCACAATGACTGACTGAGAATGTCAATCCCTCACCAAGAAAACATGACATCCAACAATGGCTGAAATCAGGTATTCGAGTCAAAATGGGTGTGTAAACAGAATAATTCAGGGAGAATACCCCCACATGACGATTCGTGATGTTCCCAGTGATTTAACTATTGCTCAGAGCGCTACTGTGCGCCCCATTGTAGACATTGCCGCCTTGCTTGGTCTTGATGAAGATGATCTTGAACTATTCGGAAAATTCAAGGCTAAAGTCCATCTGGATGTCCTGAAAAAATATGCTGACCGTCCCCTCGGTAAATACGTTGATGTGACCGCCATCACGCCCACACCTCTGGGTGAAGGCAAAACCGCAACGACGATTGGCCTCACTCAGGCACTGGGCTACATCGGGCAAAATGCGGTAGCCTGCATTCGCCAGCCAAGCCAGGGGCCTACCTTTGGCATCAAAGGCGGCGCGGCAGGTGGCGGCTACAGTCAGGTTATCCCCATGGAAGACTTTAATCTTCACCTGACCGGCGATATCCACGCTATCAGTGCAGCCCACAACCTCGCAGCAGCAGCCATTGACGCCCGCCTCTACCATGAATCTCGTATGACTGATGAACAACTCGAAAAGATAGGTCTGAAGCGGCTCGATATTGATCCCTACAGCATCACATGGCGGCGCGTTGTCGACATCAATGACCGCTCCCTGCGGAATGTGGTTATCGGTCTCGGCCCGCTGGAGGATGGTCTGGAGCGGCAAACCGGCTATGACATCACTGTCGCCAGCGAATTGATGGCGATCCTAGCCCTGACGACAGGGTTGCACGACCTGCGCCAGCGAGTTGGTCGGGTCGTAGTTGCCAGCAACAATAGTGGTGACCCAATCACCCTTGAAGACATCAGCGTAGCAGGTGCGATTACCGTCTTGATGAAAGACACTGTCATGCCAACTCTGCTGCAAACACTCGAAGGGCAGCCCGCCTTTGTCCATGCCGGGCCATTCGCCAACATAGCGCACGGCAACAGCAGCATTCTCGCCGACCAGATTGCCCTGCGCCTGTCCGATTACGTCATCACCGAGAGCGGTTTTGGATCGGACATCGGCTTTGAAAAATTTGCCAATATCAAATGCCGGTACAGCGGATTGAGGCCGGATGCTGTTGTAATGGTTGCTACGGTACGGGCGCTGAAGATGCATGGTGGTGGTCCTCGCGTAGTGCCCGGTAAACCACTGGCTTCCGAATATACCGAGGAAAATCTTGACCTGTTGAAAGCCGGGGCTGAAAATCTGGTGGCCCATATCCAGAATGTAAAGAAGTTTGGCATCCCGGTCGTCGTAGCAGTTAACCGCTTCCTGACAGATACGAACGCCGAGATTGAAATGGTGGTCCGCATCGCAAAAGAAGCCGGGGCCTTCGCAGCAGTCGAATCCAGAACGTGGGCCGAAGGTGGTTCGGGCGGTGAGGATCTTGCCCGCGCCGTCGTGGACGCCTGTAACCAGTCCAGCGAATTCAAGTTCCTCTACGATGAGAAACTGCCCATCAAGGACAAAATTGAAACCATTGCCCGTGAAATCTATGGGGCTGCCGAAGTGACCTACGAACCGCAGGCGTTGAAGCAGATAAAATTCTACGAAGACAATGGGTTGGGCGATGTGCCAATCTGTATGGCAAAGACCCATCTGAGTTTGAGTGATGACGCCAATAAGAAGGGGCGTCCCACTGGCTTTACCATCAACGTTAAGGATGTGCGCGGCAGTGTCGGTGCAGGTTTTCTGACCGCCCTGCTTGGCGAGATTCGGACCATGCCCGGTCTTGGCTCCAAACCTGCCTTTATGAATGTTGATATTGGCGAGGATGGTGAGGTCGTCGGCCTGTTTTAAATCTCGGAGAGAATAAGAGGCATACCGCTGTGGTGTGCCTCACAAAAAAGGAGGCAGGTAACATGCGTAATTTCGTTCGCGTTTTGTTCGGTCTCTTCTTTATTGCGATGGCGATAGTCAACATCCGGGTGACCATAAACAACCCGGACCTCTATGAGGAGTTTATCACCGAGGACACAGCGCTTTTACCTGTGTACTACTCAGTGTGGCACAACCTCATCGTGCCCGGCTTGCCCTATTTTCTGGTACTGCTAGTTGTGTTTGAGTTTGCGATAGGCTACTTCATGCTGACACAGGGTAAACCTGTCAAATGGAGTTTGTTGGCGGCGACTGTCTTCACAACCGCGCTCGTTCCTGCCAATTCATATACCTTCGCCAACATCATTTTGACCGTGATCTTAGTCTGGCTGTTGGTTGCCGACGATTATGATCGCTCGTTCTTTGATCAGATTAAGCAGCGGCATGTCATCTAGTCCGTTGCAGCACCCAGCATATTCGGTCCGGCGATAGGGATTTCGAGGTAAAACTCGCTGCCGTCGCCGGGCTTGCTGTTTACTTTGGCGTCCCCACCATGCTGCTGGGCGACGTTTTTGACGATATACAATCCCAGACCAGACCCACGCACATTGCGCTCACCTTTGCGGGTCAGGCGTTCACCTTTCAGGAACAGGCGTTCCTGATCTTCCAGCGGGATACCGGGACCATTGTCTTTCACAAACAGAATAAGGTTGCTCTGTTCAACCCGGCCCCCAACAAATACTTTTCCGTTGTCCGGCGTATATTTGATGGCGTTTTCCACCAGATTAACCAGTGCTCGTTCAATCATCATGGGATCGAGATTGAGTACCGGCAGATTGTCCGCAACATCAACCACCAACTCGATAGTCTTCTTGCTGGCCGCATTGGCAAGGGTGGAAGCGACTTTCTGAACCGTTCCGGCTGGATCAACCAGCTCACGCCGGAGCTGGTAGGTCCCCATCTCCGGGTCAAGCCGCCCGGCATCCAACACTTTTTCGACCAGATTGGTCATATCGTTGATACTGGTGAGGATTTTGCCAATAAATGTCACTTGTTTCTCGTTGAGTTCCCCCACCATACCCAGCATATCAAGGAAACCTTTGGCGGC
The DNA here is from genome assembly GCA_022616515.1 of Chloroflexota bacterium. Classification (GTDB taxonomy): domain Bacteria; phylum Chloroflexota; class Anaerolineae; order Aggregatilineales; family J027; genus JAKEEQ01. The sequence goes on from JAKEEQ010000070.1 coordinate 19,951, forward strand.
GGTCAGCGGAGAACGCAGGTCATGCGATACCGTATGCAGGAACATGCTCATGTTCTCGTTCATGCGTTTATAGCGGGAAATTTCCCACATTATGAGCAGCTTGCCTATCTGCAACCCATGCCGTCCCATAATAGGGGAGACGGAAGGCTTGAAGGAGCGCCCGTCGGCTGCAACAAAATCCGGTACTATATCGGCGCTAAAATCCTGCCCCTGAATAGTGGCTTTTAACTGCACGTCCTCAATGGCATCCAGCACCGAGGTTCCAATGGCGTCCTCATCCAGAGCAAACAATGCCTGCGCGGCGGGGTTCATCAACTGGATATTACCATCATTATCCATAATAATGAGAGCATCATTCGCCCCAGCCATGACCTGCGTGACTTCAATACCCGACAGCGAGATACCCGGTTGGGGTTGGGTAGCAATCAGCGTGGCGACCTCAGTTGCCACCATCTCCACGAACTCATATTCATCGTCCTGGAGGCTGTATTCATGATCAAAGCCTACCCAGAGGATGCCCTGATGGCTGCCGTATGCCTCCAATGGAATGGTGACCAGCGATCTGGCAACGCCTTCCAGTGCCGACAGGTTGAGGTTGGGGGGAGCATCACTGACGTTGGGGACGACGACACGCTGCTTCAAAAATCCCCAGAGCACGCCATCAACATTGCTCATCACCTGCGCTTTTTCGCCAGCGCCAAAGCTGTCGGCTTCGTCATCTGTGACAATCACTCGTGCACCACCTGCTCCCACGACTTTGCACAGCCGTGAGAGGATTGGTTCCATGATTTCAGCAAGTGGTTTTCCTGTTGCAATGTCGTGATTGATGTCGCGCAATGCTTGACGTTGGTTTGCATAGCGTTCGAGTAGAGAATTTGTCACAGTCAAATCTATCTATTCCCAACCATAAGAAGAAAGCACTACTCCGCATTATATCATTGCAGCTAATTTGGGCAAACGGAAGGTCTGAAAAATTTCACGAACGCTTACGCATGTTGCGCTCAATTGGCATTCCGTGCTACACTGCCCACGAAGTAGGATGATGAGGTCCCGAAATTATGTCCAGCAAAATACTTATTGTAGATGATGATGCCGATAGTCTTAAACTTATTGGCTTGATGTTACAGCGTCAGGGCTATGAGGTCGCCACGGCGGCTTCAGGTACACAGGCATTGCAGGCGGCGGTTGCTCAGGACCCTGACCTGATCATCCTGGATATTATGATGCCGGATATGGATGGGTATACGGTCTGCCGCAATTTGCGAAATGACCAGCGTACTGTTGATATTCCTATTCTTATGTTCACGGCCAAAACCCTTGTGGATGATAAAGTCGCCGGGTTTGAAGCTGGCGCGGATGATTATCTCACCAAGCCGACCCATCCTGCCGAGTTAGCAGCACGTGTACAGGCGATTCTGGCCCGCAGCAGCGCCCGCACTGGTGACAGCAGCCCGGAGTCCTCTCCAAGTGTCACCCTGGGTTTTATTGGGGCCAAGGGCGGCGTTGGTTTGAGCACACTCGTCACCAATCTGGCAGCCGTTATCGCGGGAGAGCAGGCCACCGCTGTGGTGGATTTCCGGCTTGGGCATGGCACAATCGGGTTGAGTCTGGGCTTTCCGCAGGCCACCGCTCTGGCAAATGTTCTGGCAAAGTCGCCAGCGGAAATAACCACTCAGTTAATTGAACAGGAACTTATTGCCGATGAGAAAAGCGGCCTGTATCTTTTACCCTCTTCACCACGCAGCCGTGAAGGGCAGGTGCGTGTTTCGCTGGACGCCGCCCGTGCGGTTGTGAATGGTTTGAGTCGCCTGGCACCAAATGTCTTGTCAGACCTCGGTCCGGGCCTTAATCCGGTCGCGATGTCCCTTGCCCGTGAAATGAGCAGGGTGGTGCTTGCTGTCGAGGCGAATCGCATTTCGCTGCAAATGGGCCGTGATATTCTGAATGAGGTGCGTCAAGCCGGAGTGGGACGTAATAAGACCAGCGTCGTCATTATCAACCGTGTCGAATCGAACCTGCAAATCCCCTGGCAGGACGCCGAACAATTTTTACAGAACGAAATTGATGCTGTCATCTCACCAGCACCCGAATTAATGTACCAGTCAATCGAGGCTCGTACTCCCGTCGTCCTTCATCAGCCTGATGCGGTTGTTTCAGGGCAATACAGCAAACTGGCGAAAGAACTCGTGAGACGGAGCCAGTTGGAAATGGGTTAGCGGTTATGATTGATCAAGCCGTTGAACTCATTCGCAAATCCAGCTATAGCATTGCATTGACCGGGGCGGGTATCAGTACCCCGTCGGGCATCCCCGACTTTCGCAGCCATGAGAGCGGCCTGTGGAATAATGCTGATGCCATGCAGGTCGCCAGCCTGAGCGGTTTTCGCTACAATCCCCTTGGCTTTTACACCTGGATTCGACCCTTCGCTGATCTCATCAAGAATGCGCTGCCAAACCCGGCCCACTTTGCGCTGGCAACATTAGAGGACCTCGGTATGCTGCAAGCGGTCATTACCCAGAACATTGATATGCTGCATGTGGATGCAGGCAATCGCAACGTTTATGAAGTGCACGGTCATTTACGCCAGATGACCTGCATCAACTGTTTTAAAGAATATGATTCTGAGCCAATACTTAAAAAGTTCTTTGAGAACAAAGAAATTGAGGTTCCGCGCTGTCCGGCCTGTGGTGGTGCGTTGAAACCCAATGTTATCCTCTTTGGCGAACAATTACCCATGCAGGTATTTATAAAAGCCCAACAAGCCGTTCGTCATGCGGATTTAGTGCTGGTAGCAGGCTCATCGCTGGAGGTTCATCCTGTAGCAGATTTTCCCGTTCAGGTGCGAAGGCAGGGTGGACGGGTTATAATTGTGAACAATGAACGCACAGTGCAAGATGACATTGCCAACGTCGTCATTCGTGGCGATGTTGCTGAGATATTGCCAGCCATCGTGGATAAACTAGCCAGCGAGTAATGTTAAGAATGACTTCCTATTCGGATGAGAATACGATTCGCAATTATCTGCAATTGATGTCCCGCTACGAACGACTGATGGAAATCAGCCGTCAGTTGAACTCGACGCTGGACGTGATGACCCTGCTTAGCCAGATTATTTCAGCGGCGACCGAGCTTACCAACACCGAGCAGGCATCTATTCTGCTGATTGAACCTAACACCGGTGAACTGCGTTTTACGGCGTCCTCAAACTTGAGTGCGGGCGCGATGGAATCTGTGCCCGTGCCAATGGACGGCAGTTTAGCCGGATGGGTTGCCACACATGGTGAGCCGGTACTGGTTGAGGACACTCGCAACGAGAAGCGTTTTTTCAGTCAGGCGGATCAGGTATTTAATTTCAACACGCGCAATTTGCTGGGTGTGCCCATGACCGCTCGTGGCAGAATCATCGGTGTGGTCGAGGCCATCAATAAAGTGGATGACGAGCCGTGGACTGAAGATGACGTCAATACCCTGAGCACACTGGCAGGGCAAGCCGCAATTGCCATCGAAAACGCCCGCCTCTTCCAGCAGAGCGACTTTATCGCTGAAATGGTGCACGAACTGCGCACCCCGCTGGCAGCGTTGAAAGCCAGCACCTCACTGCTGCTGCGGCCACAGCTGGAAGAGGACCGGCGCACCGACATTATCAAGACGATGCAGTCGGAAACAGACCGCCTCAGTAGATTGGCGACAGATTTCCTCGATCTGGCACGGCTGGAATCCGGGCGTACCAGACTGGAACGCAGCGAGTTTGATATTTATGCGCTGGCCTCTGAAAGCCTCGAAGTTGTCCGGCATCAAGCCGACGAGCGGAATATTTCACTGAACATCGACGGTGAGACGTTACACTGCCTCGGAGACCGCTCAAAACTGAAACAGGTCCTGCTCAATCTGCTCACCAATGCCATCAAATATAACAACGACAATGGCGACATCCATGTTCAGATCGAAGAAGACGACGCGGATCCTACACTGATTCGGATTGGTGTGCGTGATACCGGGCCGGGCATTTCCGAAGAACACCAGCAGCGTATGTTCGAGAAGTTTTTCCGCATCCCTTCCACCTCACAGACGGTGCAGGGTACGGGTCTCGGATTGGTGATCGCCAAACGCATTGTTGAGGCGCATGGCGGCACGATGTGGCTGGAAAGCGAACTCGGCGAAGGGACGACATTTTTCTTCACTGTGCCAAAGGCGGCGCAGTCCAGTTAATTAATTAACTTCGTAAATTAAATCCCGCTCAGATGATCGGTACAAAGCAGGATCGGGTATACCCGACCCCTCCCATATGGGGTGTTTCGGAGGGGCGTGGTACACCACATCCCACACCAACACATTATAAAACTGCATTTAATGGAATTAATTTATTAACTTTATAAATTAATTAAGCGTTCACTAAGGCACGACGGCGATGCACTCAATCTCCACCAGCGCCCCCAGCGGCAAATCCAGCCCACCGAATGCAGCGCGAGCTGGTGGATTCATCGTGAAAAACTCAGCATACACCTTATTCATCGCAGCGAAATCGTTAATATCATGCAGCAGAACCGTCACCTTCACCACGTCTTGCAGGGTTGCTCCGGCTGCTTCCACGATAGCCTGTAAGTTGAGCAATGCGCGTCCGGTCTGAGCTTCTACGCCGGACGTTAATTGGCTCGTTGCCGGGTCAAGTCCCAACTGTCCGGCCACAAACAAAAACTTCCCCTCAGCGACGATACCCTGAGAATAGGCTGCTACCGCTTTGGGTGCACCTTCAGTGGCGATAACTTTACGATTCATTACACTTCTCCTTTACACTATTTCAAGCTGGGGGCGGTAGTAGTTTACTTTGCACCGAACAAATGGCGATGCGGTCGCGCCGGACGCCCCGTTGGGCGTCCCTACAGCAGCCCACGATTTTCGTAGGGACGTGCAACGGCACATCCTGTGTATTCATACTGTTTGCAGGCAATGGTATCCAACCTCTGTTCCTCTTGCAGCTATCTCACAACAGGGGTTTTACCACGATTCTTCAAGTCTTGCAGATATTGGTGATGGATTGGCTTGCAATTTGGCTGAGATAGTAACCAGTCAATCGATTTAAACTCGACTGCATCAATTTCAACGCCGTCGGGTTGGATGCTGCCGCCAGTAATCTCACATTCTAGCAGCAGGTCAACAGTTTGAAGCTCATGGCCGCTCTTCATTTTGATATACATTAGCTGCGGTTCGCTGTATAGCCCGATGATTCTTGTTGGTTCTATTTCCAATCCTGTTTCCTCAAGGGTCTCACGATAGACGGTGCCGCTGGTCGTCTCGCCAAGATCAGACAGTCCGCCCGGCAAAAACCAGAAGTCGGTGTGTATCTTATGAACTGCCAGAACTTCATCATTGTCGTTAAAAATCGCGGCAACACAGCCCGGCAAGATTATCTTTGCTTTCCCAACATGCTGGCGCAGTACAGGATAGTAAGCTTTCGATTCTGATTCAAAGTAAATTGGTTCGATAAATGGTGCGGAGTTGGAGGTTATTGTCTCAAGGGCGTGCTGATATTGCAACGGCAAGCGGTGTTTTATAGTATCGACAGGTTGGAAGGCGGCCTTGAGCGTTTCTTTGCCATCAACGTTGATGCTAGCTGACTGGGCACGGCACTTAAAAGCGACTGTCCACGGTTGAACGCGGTCACCGTTGGGATAGAGAAGGTTATAATCGGGATGGCTGAACACGCCGATGAATTCCTCCACATCGGCGGAGATACCCGTTTCTTCAAGCGTTTCGCGGATAACTGTCTGCGTAATGGTTTCATGTGGCTCGTATGCACCGCCGGGCACACTCAACCAGTCGAAATCGTAGCGTTCCTGTACCAGTAAATGATCGTCTTCATCGAATACGAAGGCGATAACATACACAAGATAAATCAACTCGTGACCGATGTGGGAGCGCAGCCATTTGATGTAACCGTCCAAATGTGAATCCTTACAAATAGAGGCAGTTCAGCGGACACGGCAGTGCCGTGTCCCTACTCAAATCAAATTTGCCCCCTCTATCCGACGTAGGAGGGATAATGATTGACCTGTTGATCGCTCGTCACACAGAACATATCATTGAATCTGCCACCAGCCGGGCACATCAACGGCCCAGCCTGTTTCACCGGAAGGAAGGCGCAACTGCCACCAGACGTAGTATTCGCCGTAGACCGGACCACCGATAACGGTCATCGTATTGCCTTCGAGTAATGCCCGGATGAGTCCGGCACCGGTGCTGGTATCAGTGCGCAGGTTCATGCGGTCCCCGGCGGGTGTAATCCGAATCGTACCCCCGACCACCAGTCCCGGTGTTTGATAACCCGGATTGCGTACGGTAAATGCACCTGTTGTTTCGACAACGTAAGCCGTTGCGCCGCCGCCGAGTCTGACTTCTAACCAGGGCAGTGTTTCGTTATTAACCCGATTACCAGTCCAGAGCACGCGGTCACCCCACAGAAGCTCATCAAGTTCTTCCGAAGCTCTCGACACACCTGCATAGGCGGTGACAGGCGAACCGGCTTCGGTGATTTCGAGCACTGCGCCCGGTAAATCAGGTGCGACAGACTCTTGAATACCCGGCCTCAGCCAATATTCTAAGCCACTGCCTTCAGCCGTCCAGCCGGTAATGCCCTCATAAGCCACTCGCCACCATGCCGACCCGTCAGCACAGGTAGGACCCCCAATGACGTCAAACTGCGCTCCGCCGGGAATTGACCCTACCAGTGTCTCCTTGAGGCCGGGATTGGCCCGCACATTATTGGCTTCGCCGGGTATAACCGTCGCCGGGTATCCAGCAGACAGACGTGAGACCATAAAACCATCACAAACGGTCGGCTCAGTGATATTTGAGACAATGTTGCCCGACCCCGGTACGCGCAGTTCCGTGTAGCCCCAGACAAGGGATGAAACAGAAGAACCCGCTTTGGGAATCACGTATAGCGTTCCGTTTTGCCAGTAGTAGGGCGTGTTGGTTGGGACGTCAATGTAGGCAATAGCATTGCCGCCCGGCGCAATACTAAATGAGTTGTAGTTGGCGCTGTTTTCGCCAAGTTGAAAGGACTGTGATGGAGTCACGATGACACCCGAATAACTGCCGCCGCCCAGCGCCACACGACCTACCACACTGTTCGGCGCGAGCGGATTATAAACTTCAATGGGACCTTGATAACTTTGCACGGGTTGAATACCGTTCGGGTCGAGCAGTGTCCAGCCTCCATCGCTGCGCCACAGGCCAAGAAATTCCGATGCACCAAAATCGACCAGTTCAAAGTCGCCATAGAATACCGCATCGGGTATGGATGGGGCCTGAAGAACGAGACGGAAGGAGCCGTCACTGTTGTAGACATAATAATCATTTTGCAGGCCCTGTGACTCCGTTGAAACGATCTGGGCGACGATGCCGCTGTCACCCCACTTGATGGGAATTGCCACCGGAACACCATAGGGAGCCTGCGGAATGTTGGTGTAAGCGGTAGCCGCGGTATTAAAGGTATAAATCGCTAAACGGTTCGAACCATCGTTTAGTTGTTCTGTCCAGGCCAGTCTGCTGCCATCTGGCGACCATGCTGGTTCGGAGCGCAGTGTGAACTTGTCGGATTGGCCCTCAGTGAACATGGAGGCATCCGGGGGTTGGTCGGCAGTGCGGAAGCCATCGCCGCTGTCAATGTCCAGCACCCAGATGTTGCTCGGCAAATCACCGCCGCCAATACCGCCCACCCGCTCAATGGCCTCTACCGCAACTGTGGCAGTTGAACTATAGGCGATTCGGGTGTTATCCGGCGAGATAATGGGGCGGCGATTATAGCCCCATGTGGTAATCTGCTCTAACGAATCAGACGCAGGGATATAACGATAATAATCGCCATCCATCCACAGTATGATCGGAGATGAAGGTGGTTGGGCTGAAGTTATGTTTGCAGTAAAGGGCACGAATAAACTTAATAATAGCAAAATAATCAAAAAATATTTGGCTTTCATCGTTGACTCCCATCAGTGCATGTTGTATCCGGTCTGGATGGTGGTTCGGAGGGGTCGGGTACACCCGATTCCCGGCTGGTCCGCCAAACATAAATTTTTCGTCACCACTACCCTTGTCCACAGTCTATCCGAATCCTCAAAAATCCGATAATGTCAGCATTTCATGCACTTTTTCCACCATTTTTTCGAGTTCAACCGGAATTATCATCAATTGAACGCGGCCCGGTAGTTGGTCAATCGTCAGTTGCGCCGCCCGCTGGGAAGTTGCGATAATGAGGAGCGGTGTCATGGCGAGGCTGGCAACTGGATCTGAATGTTGAATGTGAAGCCATTGACTGGCGTCCAGTCCGGCGCGTGGATTATCAAAAACAACGATGAGGTCTGGATTGATGCGGCGGGCCAGTTTGATACCATCTTTGGTTGATGTACCACGCACGACCTGAAAACCGTGTGCAATTAAGCCTTCATGGTAGGTGTCGATGCGATACTGTCTGGCATCAAGTTTGATAATGAGTGGGCGTGGAGCATCATGGGAAGCAGGCATAGGCGTTGCTTTTTGTGCTGTCGTCATCAGATTCGCTAGAAATTGTATGACCATCATACTCCATAATCCCATGTGCGGTTAAGTATTCAAACATGAGACTAACACATGATATAATCCCCCATCGCTAAGGAGACAATGTATGTCCGTACCCAGCTGTCACGTTTGCGACGCTGAACCGCAGGAAAAACAACGCTACGGTGAGTCCGGTTTTGAGGATGGAGATTATTGCCCGGTGTGTTATCGTCCAACCTGCCAGCATCATCTGGCGACCGTGCGGTTCCGGTGGCACAAAGACCGGAAAATTGACAGCACGAAGGTGTGCATTGATTGTAAACGAACCTACCAGCATCGCTACTGGGATGTGGCGAATAGAGATTGGATCAGCTAACTAATGACTGACCGCCCCTATCTTATTTTTCCAGAAACGGTCCAACGAGACCTGACTCATTACCTGCGCAATACCTTTGTCGATGAGTCGCCCGAACAAAAGCAGATCAACATTGATGCTGCCCGGCAGTCTCTCCCGGAAATTTCACTGCGCCCGGAAGAAGGCTGGCTGTTGTATTTTCTGGTCAAGCTCGCCAGAGTAAAAATCGGCGTCGAGATCGGCACGCTGGCTGGCTACAGCGCATCATGGATTGCGCGTGCTCTACCAGACGATGGTAAGCTCATCTGTCTGGAAGTGGACAGCCATCACGCCAGTATTGCTAACAATAATATGAAGCGACTCGGCTTCGCTGACAAGGTCGAAATCATGGTGGGAGACGCCCGCGACACCCTTGATGGCATGGATGGGCACTTTGATATGGTCTTCATTGATGCCGACAAGACCAGCTATCCCTACTATCTCGATTGGGCGCTGAACCACCTGCGCTCTGGCGGGTTGCTATTAGCCCACAACGCCTTTCAAAATGGTCTTATTGTTGAAAACCCTGAAAACGTCGAAGAGCAACAGCGCGATTCAACACGCGCCATGCAGGAATTCAATAAACGGGTTGCGGAAGATGAGCGCCTCACCTCCATTATTATGCCGGTTGGCGACGGTTTACTTGCCGCGATTATGGATTAACGATGATGCCACGCAATTTTTTACTGATTAGTGTGTTACTGGTATGGACACTGGCCGCCTGTGATGCGTTTAAAGAAGATGAAGTGGTTGTGCCGACCATCGCCGATGTCGAGGACGCCGCAACCGCGATTGTATTGACCGAGAATGCGCCACCCGAAGGTTTTCAAACGGTCTCTTACAACGAGATTGATGAAAACCTTGCTCAGATTGCATATTCGCGCTTTGACGTAGAGATTACGTTTGAAGGAATTTATGCGGACACGAGTGAGGCAACTACAGGTTCGATGTTTTTGGAAGCGGTCGCCAACCAGTTGACGGTGGCCCGTGAAGTGGATATTGAATTTGAGGGCGAGGTTTTTTCCGGTGGGGCAACCGATCTGAAGGCGGTCCGGCTGAGCAACAATTACTATATGATTAATCCCAACGGCGTTTGCATCACCGAGACCAGCCAGATACAGGAAATCGCCAATATCCGTGCCGGGCAAATTATTGGCGGCGTCGAGAGTGCTGGTCCAACCGGCAATCGCGGCGAGGTAAACGGCTATCAGGTCTGGCAGTACGGATTTGCCCCGGAGGCACTGGTTCGCCCACAAATACAGACGACGGCTGAACTTGACCTGTTGACGGGAGAAATGTGGGTTGCGCCGGAGTTTCAGGTGGTTGTCAGGTATATCGTTGAAATGAATGTCGAAAACGCCCAGCTTTTATTCGGAAACCGGCCTGTTACCGGACGGGTCCGTTTTGAATACAACGTCTACGACCTGAATTTAGAACAGAATATTTCTATACCGAACGGTTGTTGATGCCATCTTTAATGGCTTCAACCACGTCACCTTCAACGGCAAACTTAGCCTGTCGGATGGCGTTCTGAATGGCTTTAGCGTTGCTGCGACCGTGCCCGATGATAACCACCCCGTTGATGCCCAGCAGCGGTGCGCCGCCGATCTCAAACGGGTCGAATTTCTTATAGACGGATCTGAAGGTGGGTTTGAGCAAAAGCCCGCCCAGCTTGCCACGTTGCGTTGCCATGATTTCGCCTTTGATGCCATCAAACAGCGCCATGCCCATCGCCTCAAGAGATTTAACAAAGATATTGCCCACAAAGCCGTCGCTAATGACGACATCCGCGCCCCCATGCACAACTTCTTTTGGCTCAATGTTGCCAACATAATGCAGACTGTCATCAGCCAGCAATAAGGGAATGGTCTCATGGATGAGGCTGTAGCCCTTGCCTTCTTCTTCACCATTGGACAGCAGGGCGATCTTGGGGTTGGCATAGTGCAGGGCCTGCCGCGCATAAATGCTGCCCATCTGCGCAAATTGATGAAGCCACTCGGCCTTACAGTCTACATTCGCGCCGATGTCCGCCAGAATGACGTGTTTGCCAACGAAAGGCACGATTGAACTCAGGGCGGGACGATGGACGCCGCGAATGCGCTTGAGTTTTTGCAGGGTGGCAATCGCCAGCACGGCCCCGGTATTGCCCATACTCACAAAAGCATCGGCCTGACCATCTTCAACAAGACCCATGCCGACATGAATGGAGGATTCAGGCTTTTCGCGGGTCACTTGAGCTGGTTTGTCGTCCATGTCCACCACTTGATTGGCGTGGACAATCTCCAGCGGCAGCCCGATGGTATCATGTTTTTGCAACTCACGTTTGATGGTGGATTGGTCACCAACCAGAACCACCGTCACGCCGTATGTTTTGGAAGCCAGCACAGCTCCTTCAACATCAGGGACAGGATGGTTATCGCTGCCCATAGCATCGAGGGCAATTCGCATTTATTCGCTCCTCAGTTGGGATAGTAGGGCAATTCCTCGGACGTGGCCCACGATGGGCGCGTATCGCGGATTATTTCGAGCATCAATGTTTCGTGCTTCAACAACTCATACTCGGTCAGCAAGATGCTGTAGGCGTCGGGCATGCTCAGGATTTCCTGTTTGATGTCGTTTTCAACTGGCAAAATAACACCCACCAGATAGGCCAATGTTAGCGGATCGGTAGGCAATTTTCCAAACTGAAAGCGCGTACCGGTGGCATCCTTGAAGAGCCTCAGATAACGTCCGACGAGTGAGGCGAGCTTCCATGCCAGACTTAACGCCTCCGCTGATGATTGTTCACTGAGCGGATAAAATTCTACCGTTGCCGTAAGGTAAGGATACAGGTCGCGATGTTCCTCTATCACTCGAAATCGCCGTACCCCGGTGGTCACGATATTGAACCGATCACCCGGCAGCGCATCAACCTGATTGATTTGCGCGGTAGTACCCACATCGTAAATACCGCCAAGCGGCCCCTCTGCCGTGCCTTCACTGAGCAGAACCACACCGAATTCGGCAGACTCCGCGAGACAGTGTTTGATCATGATCTTGTAGCGTTCTTCAAAGATGTGCAGGGGCAGCATCATACCGGGAAACAGAACCGTGTTCAGTGGGAACAGCGGTATTTCTTGTCTTTCCATTGCAATTACCTTTACAACTTCCGCATCGACATTCATTGTAACGCACTAATCATCTGATTTTAATAAGCCGATGTTAAACTTTTCTGTGATAAACTCTGTAGATAAGAAAATAGTGTTGTGTGGAGAATGTTGATGCGTCGTATAAATGTAGTACTGATTCTTGTTCTGACGCTGTCTTTTCTGAGCTCTGGTCCCGCTATTTATGCTCAGGGGGGAGATGCCGAAGCAGAAATTAACCGGCTGGCAAGGGCCGCCCACATCCAGAATCTGCGCACCGGGAGTGTCACCCGGTGGGTCGGGGGTGATCTGGGGCGTCTCAATGGCTCTGAAACCCTGATGACTGCCGGAACGGTTATCGAGGACTTTGAGTTTCCCGATATTTATGACGAAACCAACACGGTCAGGCTCAGCGGAATTGAGCGCCCGGTGGTAATTAACATGTGGGCCTCGTGGTGTGGGCCGTGCCGGTTTGAGTTTCCATTCTTAACGGACATCGCAAAAAATCAAGATATTAATTACGACCTGTGGTTTTTAAATACAGCGGACACCAGTGACTCTGCTGCACGACGTTTCCTGAGAACACAGGAGGGTGGCATCAGCGTGTTTATGGATGTCAATAACGAGTTTAATCGTGAAGTTGGCATGGTCGTTCTCCCGACAACACTCATGGTTGGCACCGATGGAAGGCTGTTAGCTGCCCATTCTGGAATTGTTACCCCAACCATCATGAACTTCTATAATGCCGTTGCCGCCAATCCTGAGCTTGGGACGCTGAATGCTGATGATATTACCGAGGAGGATCTTCTCGCCAACATCGAAGAGCCGAATATTGACGCGGCGACAGAGATTATCTTTGGTCAACAGGTCGCCGGGGAAATCAATGATGTGGTCTGGCAGTTCAATTATAAATTCGAAGGTGAAGAAGGTCAGGCCATCACGATTGAGATGAACACCACCGATGAAGATATGGACCCGTACCTTGTGCTGCTGGGGCCTGATGGGGAGCGGGTCGCGGAAAATGATGATGGCCCGGTCCATCCCAACGCCTTCATTCAAACAACACTGCCCGAAAGCGGGACATACGTCATCGTTGCCACCCGCTGGCTGGAAGTTGAAGGGTTTGCGTTTGGCGGTTATACCTTGCAGCTTGTGGAAGGGGCCGCTGCGCCGGACAGCACGAACAATGTCGCAACCTTACAGCCCAATATCCCGTTGAGCGGTCGCCTCACCCGGGATCGTTCGCAGGATGCATTTTTGTTCAGCGCCAACGAGGGGCAGGTTGTAACCTTTATTCTCGAACATGACACCGAAGAAATCCTCAATTTCCAGGTGCGTATCGGGGCAGGGGAGCGCGTTGTGCCCTTTACGCAAACTGAAGGTGGGCGGCTCGAAGTTGAAGTCACAATGCCAGCCGATACAGACTATAGTGTGTATGTGTCCCGTCCGTCGAGTTCACGGGAAGGACCAATTTCGTACACCCTTACGGCGGAGACTTCGCTGGTTGTTGAAGAATTAGGCCCGTCATCAGATGGCGAAGATGAGTCATCGGAAGGTTCCAATGTTGGCACGGCAATTGATCAGGCGGAAGGCCAGGTAGATTCTGACGAGACCGACGCACCGGAGGTTGAAGAGACTGACGCTGAGGAGACCGAGGAAGCCAGCGAAACACAGGATGCTCCGGGTGTCGAAACCGCATTTATCGAATACGGTGATGTAGTTACTTATTCGATCACGAATGACACGCCGGGCATCAGTTATACATTTGTCGGCAATGCCGGGGATGTGATTATCATTGAGATGGCGGCTTTAGAAGATGGGTTGGACCCTCTGATCATCCTATATGGGCCAACGGGTGCGATGTTTGCGGCAAATGATGATAACGGGCGTACGCAGGATGCGGCAATTGTCGGATACACGTTACCAATGGATGGGGAGTACAGTATCCTTGCGACCCGTTATGGTGAACGGTCGGCGATTGGCGGCACGGGCGATTTCCAACTGTCGCTGGAGATTCAGGAAGATATTGCGCCGGATACAGCAGAAGATACAGTCCCGGATGAGGCGGATGCTCCCCCGGTAATTGTGGTCGGCGCGTCGCTTGAGGACGGCGACACGGTGAATGGCACGATTGATGTAGCCAATGTAGAAGCACGTTATACATTCTCAGCCGAAGCGGGTGATAAAGTCATGATCTTGATGACGACCACGAGCGGAAATCTGGATACCTACCTGTCGGTATTAGATAGCAGTGGAAGACAGCTTGGCTTTAATGACGATAATTTCGCCACGACAGATAGCGATTCACTCATTTCCAATCTGACAATCCGCGCAACTGGCAGTTACACGATTGTGGCGACCCGTTATGGTGGGTCAAACGGATCTACCAGCGGGGACTTTACGCTGGAGCTTGATATTTCACGCTAGAACCCGTGCCAAAAATCGTTAAAATGAATCCCCCGCTGCATTCTACGGGGGATTTTTTGTGGGGGACGGTTTTCATGTCGTTATCGCTGGATAAACAAAACGCCTATCGGCAACGATATGCACGGATGAGATCCGAGTGGCGACCCGCGACCGAGATTTACGAAGCGGCAATTCAGGACCAGTTAATGCCTGACATGTGTGTGCTGGATATAGGCTGTGCAATCAGAACGGCAGGTCGTCGTCCTCGGCGTCCAACGCGTCCGGCGGCAGGTCGAAATCGTCTTCCTTGCCCTTGGCGCCACCGGCACCGGCGGCAGCCG
>JAKEEQ010000071.1 GCA_022616515.1 Chloroflexota bacterium
TCTTACCTACCCTCGCTCGCTGTAGCATTCAGAAAAGAAAAACACGCCCCGCTACTTTTCAGCTTTTGGCCCGTGATTTTCCTTAACTTGATGCCTATGAAGCCCGCTCGACGGCGGGCCTTTCCTTTAGAAATAGATTCCAGCTTTTTCCTGTTCTTTTTCCTGCCCGTTTACATTGACATGATGCTTGCGCTTGGATTTGCGCGGCAGTTGAGCATCGCCGTTTAGCAGCCGGTAACCGATGAAGATCAGGGCCAGTGCAATCAGGACGTTACCAACGATTCCGAAACTGGTGAAAATGAATAGTTCGAAGAAGATAGCGAAGCATGCGAAAGCCAGCAGCCCCAGATTGACGAACATCCTGCCCAAACGACTCATGTCGCCATTTTCGGTTTCGCCAGCGTACATGAACGCGATACCCAGAAACACCGGATAGAGCGTCCAGGCATACGCCCAGCCTTCCATATGATTGAGCAAGCCGAAGAACGAATTGATCAAACCAGTACCGAACAGAATCATACCGGGTACAGCCATCATCCGCATTGGGGACTCATTATGTGCCAGATAGAGGAACACGCCGCCCAATGCCAGAAACGGAAATCCTGTCCACAAAACCAGTGGAAACAGTGTCCCCAGCAGGAATAATCCTCCAATTACCATTAACCCGTAAGCGAGGGTTTTACTTTCTTGTGTCATTATCTCTTGTCCTTGCTGCTGTGTCTCTTAACCTTCTATACGCAAGACACATCAACGGGGTTTCAACGCAAGTAATGCGTCGAGATGGCGCTCTGCTTCCACAATACCAGCCTCGATTGGCCCGGTCACATCCTTAAAGTCTAATGATCCGTAATCTTCGACAGTCGGACGTATCAAAACATCCGGCGGGAATTGCTTGAGCCGGGCTTCATGAACATGGGTTGCCATCACTCGCACCGACCGCCAGATGGCGGCAGACATGCTGGGGATATTGTTGATACTGAGATTGAACGGGAGTTGAAACCCGACAATCTCCACCAGAGGCTCCATCCAGGGGTCGTCTTTTGACAGTGGGGGATGGACATCCACCGCGATGATTTTGTCGGCTCCAAGCTTGTGGGCCATCTCCGTACAGACGCTATCGATCACCCCGCCATCCAACAGCAGCATGTCACCGATTTCTACCGGGGGAAATACTGCCGGGACGGCACTGGTTGCCAGAATCGCTGGAATCAGGGGTCCCTCCGAAATGCCAATCTCAGTTCCTGTTACCATATCAACCGCCATCACGGTCAGTGGGATTGTCAGGTCATCAAACGTTTTGCCACCCAGCGCGGGTTCAAGCAGGTCCTGTACCGACTGCTGTCTGGCCCGTGCACTGAACATCTTGAGACTGAACAGGCTTGTGTTTTGCATGGCTTTCATACGTTCAGCGATCTTATCGAGATCAAGACCCAGCGAATACAGGGACCCAACAATCGCGCCCATGCTGGTCCCGACAATACAATCTATGGGTATATCATGTTCCTCTAAGACTTTTAGCACACCAATATGCGCCAGTCCCCGACTACCACCACCGCCTAATACAAGGCAAACTGTCATGTATGGTCCTCCACCAACATTCTCCGAAGCACTTTCCCAACAAATGATTTCGGAAGTTCCTCGCGAAATTCAATATCCCAGGGTACAGCATATTCATCCAAACGGCGTCGGCAAAGCTCCATAAGCTCCTCCTTGGAGAGTGTCGTTCCCGGACGCGGCACCACAAATGCCTTCACCCGTTGTGTGTCGTTATCCGGCGCTTCCACCCCAACCACTGCCGCTTCTAATACTTTGCTGTTTTCGTACAGCACCTCTTCCACATCACGCGGATAAACGCTGTATTGCCCCGCCATAATCGTATCACGCTTGCGGCTGATAATCTGGAAGTAGCCATCGGTGTCCATCACCGCTAGATCTCCGGTGTATAGCCAGCCATCTTTCAAAATTGATTCAGGATCGTCATCGACCTGCCAGTAGCCATCCATCACCTGTGGCCCCTTGACAACAAGCTCACCAACCTGACCCACCGGGACTTCTTCGCTGGTGATTAAATCGACGATTTTGGCGTCGGTATTCGGTATCGGTACACCAATCGAGCCGACCTTGCGCAGTCCGTATAGAGGATTGGCATGTGTGATTGGGGCTGCTTCGGTTAGCCCATATCCTTCCACCAGACGCCCATGTGTCAATTTTTCAAAAGCCTCCTGCACTTCAATGGGCAGAGGCGATGCGCCGCTGATGCAGGCTTTGATGGATGATAGCCCATACCGGCGCACATCTGGAGCCTGATTAATGGCTGTATACATGGACGGAACACCGGGGAAAATTGATGGCCTGTATCGCCTGATATGCTCAAGGACCTGCTCCAGTTCGAACACCGGCAGTAGTACTACAGTCGCGCCAATAGCAATTGGAATATTCATCGCGGTCGTCATGCCATAACTGTGCATGAGGGGCAGCACCGTTAGAAAAGTCTCTTTTCCGTACTTCATATCAGGAATCCAGTGGCGCGTTTGCAGTGTATTGGCGACCAAATTCTCATGAGTTAGTTTGACGCCTTTGGGCAAGTCGGTGGTCCCGCTGGTATAAATAATGGTGGCAAGGTCCTTCGGTCTAACCTCAACCTCAACGGGCGTATCTGGCGCATTTTCAATGAGCTTAGCCATGATCTCACCAACGCGTTGTAAACCGGCGTTGTCCGTCGTGTCGGTTATCCCCCAGCGCTTCAATAGACCTTCATAATCGCTATCTTTCATCAATGTGCGGATGTCGGCGAAAATGACATGCTCCACTGAGGAATTTGTTTTGACGGCTTCAGCAAGTTGATGGAAGTTATGCAGGGTCACGAAAATGTGACAGTTCGTTTGATTAGTCTGCATGATAATTTCCTGAGCTTCGGCATCTGGATTTGGCAGGACCACCACGCCTCCCGCCCTCAGAATGGCATAATACGCCACCACAAACTGCGGAATGTTGGGCAACACGAGCATCACCCGGTCGCCCTTCTTCAATCCCTTCTCAATAAGTACATGGGCTAACTTATGCACCCTTGAATTGAGTTCTTGATAGGTCATTTGATAGCCGAAGAAAATCAGTGCTTTACGTTTGGGGAGCCAGTCCGCAGCACTCTCCAGAAACTTATGTTGGGGTTGGCGGGGCAATGGAATGGTAGGCGGCGTGCCTTCGCTGTAGTGGTTAATCCAGGGGCGGCGTTGCAGCAATTCTGCCGTCTTGGCCTGATCACGCCACGTACGCCGCGAATCACCCTCAATAAATCTCTCGATGGCCCGATTGACGGCCTCGTGGCGCTCTAACTGCACCTTATGCTTGGCCGCCCCAACATCATATACCTCGGCATTGGGGATCATTTTTCCCACATCTTCGAAGACATTACGCGGAAAATAAGTGTCGCGCTGTCCGGTAATAATCAGAGTCGGTGTCTTGATATTGCGCATCCTGGGCCAGCCCTGCCACTTCCGCATATTATTACTCATCATGCGCTTTAGCACATGAATCTCAGCATTCCAGCGCGGGCGATAATCCCACCACAGACGGAAGAATTGATTAGGGATTCGTGTCAGCCACTGCACGGCTCCGGGTACTGGATATTCCCCCGCCGTGGCAATCAGCACAAGTTTTTCCAGTCGCTGCGGGTGGGCGTCGGCATATTCTACACAGATGGACCCACCAAACGAATGCCCAATGAGGATAAATTTCTCAGGGAGTTCAAGGGTTTTAACAATAGCCGCGAGATCCTCCACCATTTCCGCCATCGTGTACTGCGTAAACGGCGCATCGCTCTGGCCGTGCCCCCGCAAATCCGGTGCGACAATGCGATAATGATGGGCGAAATAGTTAATCTGGTACTCCCATGTCTCAAGACAACCGGCATAACCATGTATAAACATAATGGTCTCTTCGATGCCTTCCGGCGCGAGATCAACCACGCTGAGATATTGGTCCTCATTACCGGGTATGGGCACATCCACACGATATAAATCAAAGTCCAGTTGAATAGCTGTTCGTTTGATACCACGAAGTTTTTTACGCATGTGAATGCTCCCGATTTTTACTTTTATTGTAGCGTAGAAAAAACGTAAGAAATTCCCCTGTACCTGCGTCTAATATAAGGTATCGCCTTCTGTAATTGCTAATTTGTGAAATTACGGCATAAGCGATAAGATAACCCTTGTTAACCTTCACATCTATTTGCAAAGAGGAATCTCCACATGTATAAGAAACATAATAAGCGATTGTCTAATGGGATTTCACGTCGTGATTTCCTCCGTCTGACTGGTTTTGGTTTTGCTTCTGCAATGGTCCCCCTCAAAGTCAACACTCACCTCGCCCGAATATCTGACAACCCAATCGCCGCCCTCGCTCGTCGTCAAGGCGGGAATGTGCTGCGTGTAGCGTTTGAGGCCCCGGTGGTGCTTGACCCGCATAACCAGTCAACCGACAGTGAAGTGGCACTTACCAACGCTGTTTATGATTATTTAGTGGATGTTAGCCCATCCTCAGAGATTCTACCGCGTCTGGCCCGGTCCTGGGAAGTCAGCGAAGACGGACTTCAATATCGCTTCTCGCTGGCCGAGGGTGTTAAATTCCACGACGGTAGTGATCTGACTGCTGAGGATGTCATCTGGACCTTTGACCGTCTGCGTGACCCGGAACAATCTGGCGCGTCCGATTTGCTTGGCGTTATTGATACCATTTCGGCTGATGATGACCTGACAGTGGTTTTTTCGCTGTCGCAACCAAATCCAGACTTCCTGTATAACGTCAGTGATAATCGTGCGTTAATCTTGAAGGCCAACACCGAAGACCCGACCAACCTTATTGGCACGGGGCCGTTTAAAGTCGATGATTTTGTGGCCGAAGATCGTGCGGTACTCTCGCGCAACGAGGATTATTTCATCCCCGATGAACCCGTGATGGAAGGTCTGACATTTGTTTATTTCGGCGACATCAATGCAAGCGTCAATGCGCTGCAAGACGGTGATGTTGATATGGTGCTGCGTATGCCAACCCCGGTCTTTCTTGCGCTGGAACAATCCGGTGACTTTACCACGGTGGACGTTCCGACCAATGGCTATAACAACATCCGCCTTCGCCAGGATCGTGGCTTTGGTGCGGAAGAGGGTGTGTGGGAAGCCTTCAAACTCGCCGTAGATCGTCAGGAACTTTTTGAACTCATCAGTTTTGGGTTTGGTGCACTAGGCAAAGATTCACCCGTTGGGCCTCTCTATTCGCAGTACTACGACGAAACATTGGAACTGCCCGCCCGTGATGTCGAAAGCGCACGTGAACTACTCGCCAACGCCGGGTATCCCGATGGCATAGATATCGAACTGTATGTGCCTAACTCCGGAGATCGCCCGGACCTCGCAGTGGCGCTCCGCAGCCAGCTAGAAGAGGCTGGAATTCGTGTTGATGTGAAGGTTCGCGAGGAAAATATCTACTACAGCGATGCTGAAAACAACTGGTTGGATGCTGACTTTGGTATCACCGGCTGGGGTTCTCGCCCGACACCTCAGCAGTTTCTCGAACTGTCCCTGAAGACGGATGCCATCTGGAATGAGTCACACTACTCCAATGAAACGGTGGACCAACTCATTGAGACGGCGGGGACATCACTCGTTGAAGAGGAACGGGTCGAGGCATACAAAGAACTTCAGCGCATTTTGCTGGAGAGTGGACCGCTAATTATCCCGTATTTCTTCCCCCAATTCGGTGCAATTAATCCGAGTGTTGAGGGGGTTGATGTTCATCCGTTCCCCGGACGCACCAATTTCCGCACCGCATCTCGCAGCGAATGACAACGAACACACAGTCGGGAGTCAGGCAAGTTCCTGACTCCCGTGAAAATCTTTATCGCATTGGCGGCATACTGCGACGCTTGTTCTACAGCGTTATTCGCGCTCCCCTGACCACGCTCGGAACGCTTATCTTTGCTATGTTTCTTATCTTCGCTCTGTTCAGTGGACAGATTGCACCGTATGAGTATGACGACGACCAGATTTCACGGCGCGGCGACCTGCAACGCTTGCAGGAACCCGAATGTCCATTAACATTTTTATTTGAGACAGATTGTAAAAATCCTTTTGGAACCGATCTGGCCGGTTCGGATGTTTTTAGCCGGATTATTCACGGCTCGCGCGAGGTCTTTCGGCTGGCAGGATTTGGAACGCTGGTTGCTGTCATCGTCGGCTCAACAGTAGGTATGCTTATTGGCTACTATGGTGGCCTGCTTGATGAAGTTGTGGGGCGACTGCTTGACAGCCTGATGTCGATCCCCGTGCTGCTGTTGGCACTGGTCCTCATTGGTGCGCTGGGCGAAAATAGTAATAATATTCTCGTCGTCCTTATCATCGTGTATTCACCCATTGTGGCCCGTGTGGTGCGCAGCAACGTATTGGAAATTCGTACACATGGCTTTGTAGAGGCGGCCAAATTACGTGGCGAGTGGCCCGGTTATATACTTTTCCGTGAAATTTTGCCCTCCGTAATTCCGGCACTGGTTGTCGAGGCATCACTGCGCTTTTCCTACGCGATTTTTCTAGTCGCCTCGCTGGGTTTTCTGGGCTTAGGCGCTGACCCACCCACTCCCAATTGGGGCCTGATGGTCAGTGAATATCGTGACGATTTTGGCCTTGCCCCCTGGACACTCAATTACTCGGCAGGCACAATTTCCCTGCTGGTGATCAGTGTCAACCTCATGTCTGACGGCATCAAACGTATTGTTCAACGCTCCTCGTGAGGCTCCTATGGCGGATATATTGGAAGTTCGGGACCTTGATATTGACTACCGCATTGACTATCGCTGGCGTCGTGCTGTCAGTGAATTTTCACTCAATGTGCAGTCCAACCAGATTTATGGCATTGTTGGTGAATCAGGGTCAGGTAAATCCACCGTCATTCAGGCCATCATCCGCTACCTGAGCAAAAACGGGCGAATCAGCGGCGGCGAAATTTTGTTTAACGCCGAAGACCTCACCCGCAAATCGCGCCGTCAGATGCAAAAATTGTGGGGCAATACCATGTTCATGGTCCCCCAAAATCCGTTCTCATCGCTGAATCCGTCCATTCGCATTGGTGAGCAAATCGCTGAGATTCTACGTGTGCACACCAATCTTTCCAGACATGAGATTTCACAGCGAGTCTTAAAGGTGCTGAATCAGGTCCGGCTGCCTGACCCTGAGAAAATCATGCGCCGCTATCCCCATGAACTCAGCGGCGGTCAGCAGCAGCGGGTCGTGCTGGCAATGGGCTTTGTAACGTCGCCACAGCTACTGTTGTTAGACGAGCCGACCACCAGCCTCGATGTCACCACCGAAGCAGTTATCCTTGACCTTGTACGCGACCTGATTGAGGAAATGGACACCGGGGCCGTTTATGTGACACACAATCTCGGTGTTGTGGCCCAACTCTGTGAACGGGTGACGGTGATGTATGCCGGTGAAATCATGGAGGATTCATCCGTTCAAGAACTTTACGCCAAACCCTTGCATCCTTACACTATCGGTCTGCTAGCCAGTATTCCGCGTTTTGGGCAAACTAAATATGACGCCCCACTACACACTATTCCGGGCCGCCCACCGGGTCTCGGTAATCACCCTCTCGCCTGCGTATTTGCAGATCGCTGTCCGGTAGCGATAGACATATGTAGGACGGAGAAACCGTCACTGGAAACCGTTCTTGTCAATCGCCGGGTACGCTGTCACCGCTGGCAGGAGATTGCATCCGGGGAGTTGGTTGTGGAACAGGAATATTCTAGCGACCTTGCCATCACGCGCCGTGAAGAGACAGAAAACCTGCTTACCATCCAAAACCTGACCAAGCATTTCAATGTGCGGCGTGATTTTGTTGACGTGGTAACCCAATTTTTTGATGGCGACAGTACTGTTGAAAAAATCAAAGCTGTAAACGGCGTAAATTTGAGTATTCAGCGCGGGCATACGCTGGGCCTTGTAGGTGAAAGCGGCAGCGGTAAAACCACACTGGCCCGCGTCATCATTGGCCTGACAAACCGGACCTCCGGCAAGATTATCTTGAAGGGCGTGGAAATTCGTGACAGAGTTGGCACACGTCGTAAGGAAACTCTCAAGCAGCTCCAGATGGTCTTCCAGAATCCCCAGGACTCCTTGAATCCCTATTTGAGTGTTGGGCAAGCAATAAAACGCCCGCTCCTCACACTGGCGGGTTTATCCAGCTCAGCAGCTCAGCAGCGGGCCATCAACCTGCTGGAAGCTGTCAGTCTGGATGCGAGTTATATGTCCCGCTATCCCGGTGAACTGAGCGGCGGCGAAAAGCAGCGAGTCGCCATTGCACGGGCTTTTGCCTCCAATCCTGAACTCATTATTGCCGATGAGCCTGTCTCATCGCTGGATGTATCGGTGCGGTCGGCGGTGCTTAATTTGCTGGCACATTTGCAGTCCGAATTCGATACCGCTTATCTTTTCATCTCTCACGACCTCGCCGATGTAACCTATCTGGCGGATTTTGTGGCGGTCATGTACCTCGGGGAGATTTTCGAGGTCGGCTATGCAGCAGATATGGGCGTTGCTCCTATGCACCCCTATACGGAGGCCCTTGTATCGGCCATCCCTGTTCCAGATCCAAGATATGAAGCGGATGAAATTCGTTTGCGGGGCGATTTACCCAGCCCGCGAAATTTACCAACTGGCTGCCTGTTTCATACCCGCTGCCCGCGCAAAATCGGTGACATCTGTGAGCAGGAGCGTCCACCCTGGCGAGATGATGGCGATGACCATTTTATCAAATGCCACATTCCGATTGATGAACTTATCGAACTGCAAACGGAGGAAGCGTAGGTATGGGACGTTTTCTTCTCCGGCGGTTCACATTCTTCATCATCACCATGTTCATCACGTCCATCATCATCTTTGGGTTGACATGGTTCTTGCCTGCCGATCCGTGCCAGATTAAGTTGCAGCGGGATGCCACCGAAGCGCGTCTGGAAACCTGCCGGGATGATTTAGGCTTGAATGAGCCACCCGCTGCCCAGTATGTCAGCTGGGCACTCGATTTTATTCAGGGTGATTGGGGCGAGTCATTTTTTACCAACGAGCCTGTTTATGACGATGTTATCCAGCGACTAAACAATTCGGCACGGCTGGGATTTGTGGTGCTGGTCATCACCGTGCCATTCGCGGTGTTTTTTGGCGTTATCGCTGGCTTGAACGAAAATGGTATTCTCGATGTCTCAATCTCTGTCACAACGCTGGCGCTTGTCAGCCTTCCTGAATTTGTGACGGGTATTTTTTTGGTAGAAACAGTAGCGCAGGGTTGGGCCAAAGATTGGACATGGTTGCCCTGGGAACTGCGATCAACCGCCAGCGCATTTGACCCCGAAATGAGCCTGTATGAATCGCTGCCATTTATCACCCTTCCGGCATTGGCGGCGACACTGGTGCTGTTGGGTTATATCGCTCGTCTGACTCGCGCTGGCGTCATTGAAGAACTCAAGCGTGATTACGTTCGTACGGCGGAACTAAAGGGACTGCCGTATTGGCAGGTTGTCATCAAACATGTGCTGCGTAATGCCCTTTTGCCAACGGTGACCGTTATCGCTATCAGCATCGGCTGGCTTATGAGCGGATTGGTGGTCATCGAGTGGGTGTTTAATTATCCGGGGTTAGGGCGTTTTCTGGTAGATGCCGTTCAGCAAAATGACTTACCGCGCATCCAGGCCATCTCCATGATTTCAGTGTCGATTATCCTGTTTGCCAATTTTCTGGCGGATTTGCTTTACGGGATTCTCAATCCGCGCATCCGGCTCGGCGATGAATAATTCACAAGTGGCTGTAGAGTAAGTCGGGCGTGAGTTCGGACAGCACCGATTCACTGCTTTGCAGGGTCAATGAGGCCGCAATCGCCCCCAAACGAAGCGATTCATCCAGCGCAAGCCCATTTACCATGCCGAATAAAATAACAGCAAATAGGGCATCTCCCGCGCCCGTCCGGTCGGTAATTCTGGTCTTACGCGCCTCAATATGCCCGCCCTCGGAGCCATCGGCATAAATCATGCCCTGTGCCCCCACCTTTACCACGGCAATGTCAACGCCTTTTTCGGTGAAACTCTTGGCGACATTTACGGCGGCGTCAAGGTCGGTTTCAGAGATCTCCACATTACACAACATCTTCGTTTCCTGTGCATTGGGCGTAATGAGGTGAAGTTTATCAAGATAGGGGATGATCGCCGGGGCGCGTACCGACGACGTAGGATCAACACACAACGGAATCGCATGCTTCTCCGCCAATTCCACGACTGCTTTAATAGAATCGGGACTCAGGTTGAGGTCTATCGCCAGCAATCGCGCCGTTTCAAAGAGCATCTCATTGGCTGTGAGAACTTCCGGCGTCAAATGCCGGGTGATGATGTCGTAGTCGTTGATAGCAACCGCCATCTGACCCTCTTCATCCAAGATAGTAACGAAACTGCCTGTGCGGACCCCGTCAATCTGTAAAACATGCTTCACATTAACCCCCGCCGCCGCTGCTTGTGCCAGCACAAGATCACCGGAGGCATCATTGCCAACGGTTGTTAAGAAAACGGTATCTACTTCCAGCCGGGCTAAATTCTCGGCAATATTGCGCCCCACACCGCCAAAGTTGTTCCACACCTTGCCGGGATTGTCCATATAGAACTCAAGTGTTCCGTTTGGACTTCCCTTTATGTCAAGTCCCGCCGCGCCAATCACCAGGACGTGACCATCTTCACGCATTACGCATCGCTTTCTTAAAGACGTTGTTAAGGTTTGTTAAAAATTATAGATGATGTCGGAAACCAGTACAAAACTTGTTAAAATAAGAAAAGTAATGTATTGGAGGGATGATGGTTCCACGCGACAGCGGATCATCCGAGCGCAGGGATGACCCATCGCTAAAGCGAGACACTAAGCGCATGACACAAGCCATTGTGCTTAAGTCACCAGGGGCACAAATGAATTCAAAATCAACAGGAACGCATCCCGCCGTTCGCTCAACCAGCACCGACACGGATGCGATACGCCCTCTGCCGACGACAAGCGATAATTCTGAATATCTGCCCGGTGAAGCCAGCATACCTCTTTACGGGCACGACGGTGAAGATACCACTACTGAAGAAGTTTAGTGATCGGCGAGCAACCACCGGTCAAACTGAAATGGACCGTAGCTCGCCACTCCTTCTAACCACTCCTGCTGCGCCCACATCTCGCGCGGCATAACCACCGGAATGACCGGAAATTCTCCTGCTGAGCCAAAAAATTCAGTCTCAGCCTGTGTATAGGTATTGATGCGGCTGGTAATGTCTGACATGATGCCCGCCTGATTCAGTTGCGTGTCGGTACTGCTACACTGTCTCCCCGTGCGCAGCACACCAAAATCACAATGCAGTGCATCAGTAATCCAGGCA
>JAKEEQ010000072.1 GCA_022616515.1 Chloroflexota bacterium
AGAAGCCGTTTGAGAAGTCAACATCTTGGTAACGGGCGGGTCTGAGACCCGCCCCTACGTCCGAAAAATGGTTCAAGCGTAGGGGAGCGTCTGAGACGCTCCCGCAAAACTGGCTCAAAAGAAAACTTTTCAAATGGTCTCTTAGGCTGATATTGTCTTTGCTGATATCAAGCAATGTTGACCAGTAATCTTCGATTTCGGTTAATGGAACACCATTTCCCATATAACATCTGATGCTGAATTTGATTTTCTCTTTATCAACTGATAAGGCTTCGCGCAAGAATCGGTTGAACAGAACCATCATTTCAGGATCAGAATTGACAAATTCAACCATATTACGTCTTTTTGACCCCTCAGCCCAATAAAGCATACAGCCTGCAAGGTGCAACGGGTCGCCTTCACAGGCTTTCTGCCGACCTTGTTCCTGATAGCGTCGGCGCTTTTCACGGTGGATTGCTACGTTGGCACCGGCTCCTTTGACCTGTGCTTTGCGGCGTGCATCGCTGTGTTGTAGTGCTGCTTCCTGCTCAGGGGTCAGTTGGATGTCACGACACCATGTACTGACCGATGATTTGGGTGCCTTGAGTTGTCGGGCGATGACGATAATCGAAATGCCCTGACGACGCAGGCTGCGGGCTTCCTCACGCTTGTCTCGCTTGGTCATGATTGCTGCTCCTGTTTCTGATTGCGAAAATTTACATCGCTCATCTTGCGCTGTGTGCATGGAAGTGAGGCGGAAAGGTGTGATAGAATGCTCACAGCCTATTTGCGATGACGTATTTAGGCATTGCGCCCGGATGATTGCGTTATCACGGGCGCAACTTTTTCACTGATGTCCCTATATTAACATGAGGTGGACGTTATGACTCCAACTTTGCTGTGAGTTAGAATCTTGTAATCTGCCATCGTGTCTGTTGAGAACATAATCAATCGTACCGAAGGAGCGAAAAACTATGGGGAGAAAGCTGCGACAGGGCAAGCCATGGATGCCGGGCTATCGTTATGGGGCATTGCTTCCGCCACTCAGTCTCAATCTGATTGTGTCCAATGTCGAGCAGTCCGTGCGCTTTTATCAGGCTGTGTTTGAGGCCGAGGTGCATTATTTTGACATAGACTTCGGGGCGATGCGCGTGGGACCCGCGGAAGTCATGCTCCACGCCGACCATACTCATGAAGACCATCCGTGGTCAGAAGATTTACAGAGTGCGGCCAAACGCGGCCTTGGCGCACAAATTCGCCTCTTAGGAATTGACCCCGATGCCGTACAAGCCCGCGCTCACACACATGGCTACACGATTGCTAAATCCGCTGTAGACAAAGGGCATGGCTGGCGCGAGGTGCTGGTGCGCGACCCGGACGGTTATGAATGGGCTGTGGGAGTGTTGATTGACCCTGCAAAGGGGCCCTTTGGCCCAACGGAGGAATGATGGTCAGTGCTTGGGAAGAAATTGGGGCATGGGTGCCATGCCCTCAGAATCATCGTCTCAGCCGGGCTTCGATTTCGCGGGCGTGGGTGCTTTCATGATTGGCAAGTTCCGTTAGCAGATTGGCAATCGAACCACTGCCGCCCCATGGGTAGGCGATAACGTCTGCAAGCTGCTTCTCAGGCAGGGCAGTGAGGGTATCAACAACCTGTTCGCGCTGTGCCTCCCAATCATGAAAAATCTCATCAAGCGACAAGCCGGCGCGGGCAGCAATCGATTCAGCATTGAAGGCATCACGACCTTTCAGCGCGGCGACATCGGGTTTACCGCCCTGAATAAACGAACTGAGTGCGGCTGTCGTGGCTTCATCCCATCCAGCCAGATGTGCCAGCACTTCTTTGATTGTCCACTTGGGATAGAACTGCATCGCGGGGTCAATGCTATCCAGCAAGTGCAGAAGCGCGTTATGCGATTGGACAAGAGCCTCGATAAGTTGCCCTTTTGTTGCCATAATTTATTCTCCTTACAGGCGCGGTGGTGTTACGCCTGTCTGTCCCTGATATTTGCCTTTTTTGTCGGCATACGATACTTCGCATTCTTCATCGGCTTCAAAAAACAGCACCTGAGCAATACCTTCGTTGGCATAGATTTTAGCCGGAAGCGGGGTGGTGTTGCTAATTTCGAGGGTTACATGTCCCATCCATTGTGGCTCAAATGGGGTAATATTCGTGATGATGCCTGCTCTCGAATACGTGCTTTTTCCTACAGTGACACACAATACATTGCGCGGGATGCGGAAATACTCAATGGAATGTGCCAGCGCGAAGGA
Organism: Chloroflexota bacterium; assembly: GCA_022616515.1. Classification (GTDB taxonomy): domain Bacteria; phylum Chloroflexota; class Anaerolineae; order Aggregatilineales; family J027; genus JAKEEQ01. The sequence continues at coordinate 2,254 of JAKEEQ010000072.1, forward strand.
ATTGGGTGGTACGATGCAGACATCACCTTCAAAATCCACAAACGAGTCCGGGTTGAAGTCTTTGGGGTCAACAATTGCTGACCGCACATTCGTAAAAATCTTGAATTTGTTGGCTACTCGCATATCGTAACCATACGACGACACTCCGTAACTAATCACACCATCGTGTACCTGACTTTCGACAAACGGCTCAATCATGCCGTGTTCGAGCGCCATTTTGCGGATCCAGTGGTCAGGTTTTAAGCCCATCAATAGTTCTCGCAATTCGGGCGAGTCATGACTCGCCCCTACCGAGTTTTGTCGATTGTATTGTAACAAGAAATGGCGCTGTGCGTGCGCCCTCAACGTTATGAAGTGGTTGGGATTACATGCGTTCGGGTGTGGACATGCCCATCAAGCGCAGTACACGATGGAACACAACCTTCGCTGCCCGATAGAACCGCAGCCGCGCTTTCGCCATATCTGCTGGTACCTCGCTGTGTAGCACGCGCACCTTATCATAAATCGGATGGAAAACCGCGGCCAAATCATAAGCATAATGAGCGATTTTGTGTGGCTCATAATTAGTCACGGCGGATTCAATGACTTCGCCCAATTCGAGTGCTTTGCGGATGAAACGTAGTTCGTCATCACCGAGCAGGCTCAAATCTGCACCTTCGTCCGATATGCCCCGTTCGGCAGCCTCACGGAAGATGCCGCAGCAACGTACATAGGCATTCTGGATATAGTAGACCGGATTTTCGTTAGTCTGCTTCACCGCTTCATCCAAATCGAAGGTAAGCTGCGTATTGGGGCTGCGTTCGAGCATATAGTAGCGGATTGGGTCTGTACCAGTCAGTTCGATTAGCTCATCTAGGGTTGTGAAAGTACCTTCCCGCTTACTTTCCTTTAACTCGACCTTTTCCCCTGTTACGGGGTCTATATGAACGGCATGAACCATCTGAATAATAATGACGTGAATCGGGTCGGGATTCAATTCAAGCGCCAAAATACCACGCCGCACGACTTGAGCTTCAGTGAAATGGTCACCACCCAAGACGTTGATAGCAGCATCAAAACCCCGTTCGAGTTTGTTCTTGTGATATGCGATATCGGGCAGGGTGTAGGTTGGCACCCCGTCGCTCTTGACCAGTATACGGTCTTTAGTATCACCAAAAGCTGTTGACCGGAACCATGTCGCGGGTTCGGTGGCTTTTGATTCGGCGATTTCTTCCTCGGATGCGCCGTGCCAGTGAATAGCTTTGTAGATGTATCCCCGTTGGTCAAGTTCTTCCATGACCTCCCAAATTGCCCCGTTCTGAAAGAGTGAGTCCTCGTTGAAGAAGGCATCATGGTGTATGTCAATCTTATCGAGCGATTGTTTTATCCACTCGAACATTTTGGATTCAGCATACTCTTTGAAGATTTCCCAACCGGCTTGCTTCCATGTGCCCCCTTTTTCAGCGACTAATTGTTTAGCGACGTTTTTGAGATATTCGCCCTTATAGCCCCCTTCGGGGATTTCAGCTACTTCACCGAGTTCTTGCAAGTAGCGTGCCTGCAAACTCTGACCCAATTTGACCATCTGGTTGCCAGCGTTGTTGAAATAATACTCGCGCTGAACATTGTAGCCTGCCGCCCGCATCAAGCGTGCCATCGCATCGCCAACCACGGCATTGCGGGTGTGACCGAGTGTAACGGGCCCGCTGGGGTTGGCGCTCACGAATTCCACTTGCGCGTTTTGGCCGCTGCCAATACTCAGCGTGAACAGATTTTCACCTTCCGCGATGATGGCTTCCACCTGCTGCTTGAGATAGTCGGCTGAGATAAAGACGTTGATATAACCGGGCCCTGCAATCTCGTAACGTACAAGAAATTCGGACCGCGGCAGATGTTTGGTGATGATTTCAGCGATGTCGCGTGGTTTCTTTGCCGTGGTTTTCGCCAGCCCCAACGCTATCGCGCAGGCATAATCGCCATGACTTTCGTGCTTGGTTGGGGTAATTGGTATCTCTTGAATGTCGAATTGTGGCAGGTCGCCCGCGGCTTGCGCTGCC